>JAHCMJ010000008.1 GCA_019192485.1 Cyclobacteriaceae bacterium HetDA_MAG_MS6
ATCTACGAGCACTACGGTGAAAGTCCAGTACCAAATTGCAAGAATGAGAAAGAAAACAAGTTGGACCTTGATGAAAAAATTTAAGGGATGCCGATCCCTCCATAATTGATAGATAGAAGCTTGCTGAGCAAAGTATACCGTGAAGATGCTCATCAACCAGGTAATAGGTTTAATGAAACCAAATTCGTAATGCGAAAGCAAATGTCCAAAAGCACCAACGAAAGCAGATATTCCTAACGTTAAAAAGAAAAAGGACCAGTTTTTGACGGAAAGATCCTTACTACTACGCAGCTTTCGAAATGCATATAGACATGTCAGCGTAATAAGAATGTTGGTGATCGCTGTTACGGGTTCTGAAATAATAACCCCTCCAATGTCAAACATAGGTAATCAGGTGAATCCAGGAATTTTAGGATGGCTAAGATCTGGCATAAACTTGAAAACAACAAGCGCCACTTTACCGGATCAAATCAGTTTCCAAGGCTTTTCTTTTCTTAGCTCTATTGATAATAGGATAAGCCAGTACCGAAAGCAAAATCAGCAAAGTCCCGACATAAAACCCCGAGCTCATCGCCTCTTTCTCTCCGAAAACTAACAGCGCCAACAAGATGCCGTAGACCGGCTCCAGGTTGACCGAAAGGTTCACCGCAAATGCCGAAAGTCGTCGCATCAACTTGACCGAATAAGAATATGCAAAAACAGTGCAAAGCAAAGCCAAGATAAGCAGGTATACCCAGTCCATCCATGACGGATTCAAATCCAGTGGCCCTTTTACCATTTGACTGCTGTATATCGGGAAAAACAGTGCGGTCACCACACAAGCACCTCCTATTTGATAAAAAGTGAGAACAAAGTGATCGTAGCGCTTGATCAGGTTGGCATTTATTACAGTAAACCATGCCGCCAAAAACGCTGATACAATGGCCATCCCCATGCCTAACATATAGTGAAATTCGACTCTGAATATGACCCCAATACCGACAAAAGCAACAATGCTTAACAACACCTCAAAAGGCTGTACTTTCTTTTTCGAAGTCAATGGTTCCAGCAGGCTGGTCCAGAGTGAGCATGTCGCAATACCTGCAAGGCAGATCGAAATGTTGCTTACTCTTGCCGCCAGAAAGAAGAGGATCCAGTGGGCCGCTATCAGGAATCCAACAAAACCAACCATCAACAAGTCTTTGCCTCTTCTGATCCTAAAGGAATGTTCGCCAAACTGAACCAGTAAAAACAGGGCAATGGAAGATATCAGGGTCCTGAAAAAAACCAACTCCACAGATGGCAGCTTGATCAACATACCCAGCACTGAGGTCAGCCCCCAAATCAACACAAGAAAGTGCAGAAAAGCATAATCTTTTGACTCCTGATTCATTACCGGGGTACAGTATGGTACATGATCAAACCTATGACCGAAAAGATGATGTTTGGCAACCAAACGGCAAAAAGCGGATTCATGGTATTGGCCTCCGCAATGGCTCTAGCCAAAATAAAAAAGATGATAAACACGAAAGCGATCATAAAACCTAATGCAATCTGAAAACCAGTACCCCGCCTGGACTTCCTGGCTGAAACAATCAAACCAATAAACATCAACACAATGACAGTAAACGGTTGCATGAACCGAATATACCTTTCGATTCGATAGATCTGGACATCATCTGCACCTCGTGACAGTTGGAGCTGGATGTATTTATTAAGTTCCGTCAACGTGAGCGTTTCCCAGAGTCGTTCTTTATTATCAAAGTCTTTGGGGTGTAGATTCAATAGCGTATCCAGCTTCTTTCCGGCCGTGATGATCTCACCATTTTCTTGCAGTTGACGTCTCTGCCAATTGACGAGTCTCCATTTGGTAGTAGCAGTATCCCACTCCACCCTTGTTGCATTCAATTTCTCGAACAGCTTTTGATCCTTAATTCTTTCCAGTGTGACCCGATACCCCACATCTCTTTGGTTGTTGTAGCGATCCATGTAGATGTAGTCATTTTGAGCAATCTTGAAATGAATATTTCTATCACTGAAATAAAATGGTTTCTTGAGATAGGCCAATTCGAAATTGATCCGGAACTTATTGGCCTCAGGGATCACATAGTTATTGAGATAAAAACTCAGCATCGCCACCAGTATAGCACCAACAAAGTATGGATACATCATCCGTCTGAAGCTCACACCACTAGCCAAAATAGCAATCACCTCAGTTCGGGCAGCCAAACGAGCCGTGATAAATACCGCAGCAATAAACACCGTAATCGGTGTCAATAGAGATGACATATATGGGAAAAATGTCAGGTAATACATCCCGATGAGATTTCCTGGCACCTCATTCTTGATGAAATCATCATTTTTTTCCGTGAAATCAATCACACAGATGATCAATACCAAAATCAGTACTACAAAAAAGAAAGTACTTAAGAATTGCCTTAATATGTACCAATCAAGTTTTTTCACTAGAGTCTTCTACTGACCTTTTCGACCATTTGATTTTTCCAGGTAGCAAATGTACCATTCAGGATTTGCTTTCGTGACTCCCTGACCAACCACAAGTAAAAAGTCAGGTTATGAATGCTGGCTATTTGCGCTCCTAATATCTCATTGCTGATGATCAGGTGCCTAAGATATGCTTTCGAGTATTGCGTATCTACGTATCCACCCAGGTTCTCATCCACGGGAGAAAGATCATCCTTCCACTTCTCATTTCTGATATTCACCACGCCTTCAGAGGTAAACAACATGCCATTCCTTGCATTTCGAGTAGGCATCACACAATCAAACATATCCACTCCTAGCGCAATACACTCCAGAATATTTGCCGGTGTACCCACCCCCATCAAGTACCTGGGTTTATCCTGTGGGAGGATATCGCAAACCAGCGAAGTCATTTCGTACATCATTTCATGTGGTTCTCCGACAGACAACCCTCCTATGGCGTTGCCCTCCCGGTCATGACCAGCTATCGCTTCGGCAGAGACCTTACGAAGGTGTGGATAAACCGAACCTTGTACAATGGGAAATAAGGCCTGCTGATAACCGTAAACAGGTTCTATTCGGTCAAAGTGATCAATGCACCTCTTTAACCAGCGATGGGTCATATGCATGGAGTCTTCAGCGTACTTTTCCTCGCAGGGGTACGGTGTGCACTCATCAAACGCCATGATAATGTCAGCACCGATTGCTCTTTGAATGTCCATTACCGCTTCTGGTGTGAAGTGATGCCGTGAACCATCAATGTGTGACTGAAACGTCACCCCCTCCTCTTTGATCTTGCGATTATCACCTAAAGAATAGACTTGATATCCCCCACTATCCGTCAGAATAGGTCCCGACCATCCGTTGAAATGATGGAGCCCCCCTGCTTTCTTAATGATATCAAGACCGGGTCGCAGATATAAGTGATATGTATTCCCAAGAATTATTCTCGCATCAATATCATGCTTGAGCTCGCGTTGATGAACAGCTTTAACAGTACCAGCTGTGCCCACCGGCATGAAGATGGGTGTAGGAATTGCCCCATGATCAGTCAACACTTCACCTGCCCGGGCTCCACTTTTCTCATCACGCTTTTCAATACTAAATGTCATTCGAGAAATTATTTTCTTGGGAGAGTCAATTCTACCTCTGAAATCTTACCCTTTTTGAATCCTGCAAAAATAGTTTTTCACGCGATCAAGAAGACTGGATTCTAAATCTATCTTTGTTGGCAAACCAATCCCTAAAACTTGCTGCAGATTCTTTTTATTGTTTTTGTGCTCAGTTCTGTAACATTACTGGTAGTTGAAGTAATCAAAGTAGTGGCTATTTATACCTGGAAACCTACCAAAAGCCACTCGACCTCTCATCCTATCTCGATCATCGTGGCTGCACACAATGAATATGAAAACCTTCAAAACCTGATTCCCAAACTGTGCAATCAGTCTTATCACAACTTTGAAGTCTGGATCGCACTCGATCGTTGCTCAGATAAGAGTCGCGAGTTATTGATTGATTTCCAGCAACAATTCACTCAATTAAAATATTTAGAGATAAAGCAAAAACCAAAAGATGCGCACCCAAAAAAATACGCGCTAGAACAAGCTATTCATCAGGCATCGCACGAGTGGTTAGTTTTTACGGATGCTGATTGTATACCGGGTTCGGATTGGTTGACCTCACTTTCCAGACAACAGCAGTCACATCGTGAGATTGTATTGGGTGCCTCCCCCTACTACAAGGAACCTGGACTGCTCAACGTTTTTATCCAGTATGAAACTTTTCTCACTTCCCTAAGCTATCTCTCAGCCGTGATCGGAAAACAACCATTTATGGCCGTGGGGAGGAACTTATCCTACAGAAAGCCGTTATTCATACAAGGTCAAGGATTTGGAAGATATAAACGGATAACGGGTGGAGATGACGATCTGTTTTTACAACAGCATGCAACCAAGGCAAACGTGGCTGTTGCCTTAGGAAAGCTTGCAAATGTCTATTCTATACCCAAAAAGTCTTGGTCTGCGTACCTCAGGCAAAAAATAAGACACCTCTCCGTAGGTAAATACTACAGGCGCAGCTTTCAGGTGCAGCATGTACTGTTCCTTTCTTTGACCGCTGCCCAATGGGCTACTTTTATTTTTTTAACAGTTTTAAGATATAATATTGCAGCCATATTGGTAGTTTTAGCCTCTGTTACGGTATTGAAAACGTTAAGCCACCACCTAGCTGGACGCAAGATGGGTTTCGGCTATTCCTACTTTTTGATGCTCCCCCTGGAAGTGATGCACACAGTGTTGATTCCGGTTATAGGAGGCTTGGCATTCTTTAGAAAACAGGTGAAATGGAATTAAATCGACAATTCTCGGATAAGGCACTTCACGACTTCAAGCTAATTGACAAAGCTACCGAAGGTGGTGATGAGACTGCTTTCGCTGAACTTATGGAGCGGTATAAGAAGCCAGTGTACCACATGATCTTGAAGATGGTGCGGAATGTCGACGATGCCGAAGATCTCACCATAGAAGCTTTTGCAAAAGCATTTAAAAACCTTAGACGCTTCAAAAAAGACTATACATTTAGTACCTGGCTGTTTCGCATTGCTACGAATAACGCAATTGACTTTATCAGAAAGAAAAAGCTGGATACTTATAGCTTGAACACGTCCTTTACTGACGATGCCGGAGAGTCAGTAAACATTGACGTAGAAGATCACAACCTGACACCTGACGAAGAAACGATCAAGAGTCAAAAAGTGGCACTAGTCAGAATGTTCGTCACAAAGTTGCCGGCCAAGTACCAGCGACTGGTCAAGCTCCGATACTTCGACGAATTGTCCTATGAGGAAATTGCTAAGGAACTCGATGCTCCATTAGGTACTGTCAAAGCTCAACTACATAGAGCTAGGGAGCTCATGTATGATTTGGTCAAGGATAAAAAGCAGCACATCTAGTGTTAGCGGTCGACCTGATCTCAAAATACTTCCCCGATCTTTCTGAAAAACAGCAATCACAATTTGATTTGCTACCTAGGATATACCAGGAGTGGAATGACAAGATCAATGTGGTCTCCAGGAAGGACATTGACGAATTGCCTGTACGGCATATACTGCATAGCCTGGCCATTGCAAAAGCTAAGCCTCTTCCTGAAGGTAGTACGGTGCTCGATCTCGGAACGGGTGGAGGATTTCCTGGTATTCCCTTAGCCATCTTCTACCCAAGCATCCGATTTCATCTTGTAGATAGCGTGGGGAAAAAAATCAAAGTAGTAAATGAGGTTATCGACCATTTATCACTATCCAATATCACAGCAGAACACATCCGTGCCGAAAGAGTGAAAGACACATATGATTTCGTTGTGACCCGAGCTGTGGCCCCTGCCAGACAGCTCTTCAACTGGACCCATCAACGATTCAAAAAAGACATTACCGCAGAGCAAGGCATTATTGCTCTAAAAGGAGGTGATCTGACTGACGAATTGAGCGCGTTGAAAAGACCCTATCAGGAAATCGCGATAGCTGATATTTTCGAAGAGGATTTTTTTGAAACGAAAAAGGTGATCTTTATACCCATGTAATCTACAATCAACACCCCTCATGAACAGCAAAGACTTTCGGGAACAAGGATATCGGGTAATTGACTGGGTAGCCGACTATCTGGAGAATATTGAAAAGTACCCCGTAAAGTCTCAGGTACTTCCCGGTGATACTTTTAGTCAGATCCAGGAAGACCCGCCCATTCGTCCTGAACCTTTTGATTCACTCATGTCAGATCTTGATGAAATCATCTTACCCGGAATCACCCATTGGCAGCACCCAAATTTCCATGCTTACTTCAATGGCAATAGTAGTTTTCCATCAGTCTTGGCAGAAATCATTACCGCCGGAATAGGTGCCCAATGCATGGTCTGGGAAACTTCTCCAGCGGCAGCAGAACTGGAAGAAAGGATGATGCAATGGTTCATCAAAACCATGAACCTACCCTCGGAATGGCACGGAGTGATCCAGGACACAGCCAGTACTGCAACACTAGCTGCTTTGTTAAGTGCAAGAGAGCAAAAAACTAACTTCGATGTCAATAACAGTGGGTTTCAGCATAACAAGTTACGTGTGCACTGCTCGACCGAAACACACAGCTCAATCGAGAAGGGTGTAAAAATTGCCGGATTTGGAAGGGACAATCTGGTCAAGGTGGAAACCAATGATCAACTGGCTATGGACTCTTCAAAGCTAGAAAGTCGAATCCAGGAAGACCTGGAAAACAACCTGATCCCCTGTTGCGTGATAGGCACCATCGGTACGACCGGTACCCTGGCCATAGACCCAATTGAAGAAATAGGAAACATCGCCCAAAAATACAAGCTGTGGTTTCACATAGATGCGGCCTACGCCGGTTCTGGCTTGATTTTGCCTGAATATTACCACCTGACGCAGGGCTTTGACAAAGCTGATAGCTACGTTTTCAATCCCCACAAGTGGTTGTTTACCAATTTTGACTGTTCGGCATATTTTGTAAAAAGTAAGGAAACACTTCTGCAAACTTTTGAAATATTACCAGAGTACCTGAAGACCAAGACTCGCGGAAAAGTGAATGATTATCGAGACTGGGGTGTGCCTTTAGGCAGGCGGTTTCGAGCATTGAAATTATGGTTTGTTTTCAGGTCATTTGGACTGGATGGTATCCAAGAAAAGTTGCGCAATCATATTGCCTTGGCACATTGGTTGGAAGAGCAAATTAATGATCATGCCAATTTTGAGTTACTGGTCCCAAGAGTGATGAATATGGTCGTATTTAGATACGCTAAAGAAACCTTTTCCGAAGAAGAACTGAATATCAAAAACGCCAACCTCGTCCAACAGTTAAATGACTCCGGGGCCATATACCTTTCCCACACTAAGGTACGAGGCAAGTATGCATTAAGACTCGTCACCGGCCAGACCACTATTGAGATGCGCCATGTCAGGAAAGCCTGGGATCTAATTTTGGAAACTAGTCAGGATATTTGATCATCAACGAAAAATAAAAGTTTTTCTTCCTATATTCACATCATCCGAAATTTCAACAAATCATTATTAATAGAATGAAAAAGTTAACTTTATTACTTGCAACGTTTGTCGTAGTGATCCTGATGTCAACCTCAGCTAACGCTCAATCTCGAGTGGGGGCGGGATTGGCTTATGGCAATGAAATAGAATCTGCCGGTATCGGTGTTAACGGTGAGTTTTTCGCCACAGACAAATTATCTATCTCGCCCAGTTTTATTTTCTACTTCCCCAAAAATGACGTGGATTATTGGGAAATCAACGGTAATGTTAATTACTATTTTACAGACGGAGCAGCAGCTGTCTATGGCTTAGCAGGGCTAAATCTGTCTCGCATTAGTGTAGACCTTGGCCCGTTTGGTGATGCGAGCGATTCGGAGCTTGGTGTGAACCTCGGGATCGGATCAAACTTCGATATTGGTTCATCTATTCTGCCTTTTGCTGAAGCCAAGTATGTGATCAGCGATGCAGACCAACTGTCACTGCTCGCAGGAGTCAGGTTCTCCCTGAATTAGTCAGCAATACGGAAGTTACATCAAAACCACGCGGAATATCTTCCGCGTGGTTTTTTTTATAAGTACCATTACCAAGCGAAATTTATGGCACGGTAGTTGTAAAATCCGAATCCATCTAATCATCAAATTATTTTTTTATGAAAATCATATCATCTGCAAAAACTGCGAAGGTCACGCTCATGGCCTTGATAACGATCTTGTTTGTTACCGCTTCCGGCTTCGCTCAGGAAAAGAAAAATGCCATCAAAGCCCCACCTCTTGGGTTGATTCTGGGTTTTGGTAAGATATCTTATGAACGCGCGCTTAGTGAGCAAACCTCTGCCCAATTAGGTGTACGCTTTTTTAGCTTTGATTTTGACGGTACCAAGTTTTCCGGCTACGGATTTATACCTGAGTACAGAATTTACTTAGGAGAACCACAAGCCATCGAGGGATTTTATGCTGCGCCATTCGCTGCCTTCAATAGCTTTTCCCTAAAAGATGGCGATTCCAAAGCCACTCTAAGTGTATTTGGTGGGGGTGGTAAAGTTGGGTGGAACTGGCTACTAGGCAAAAGGAACAGTTTTGTAATTGACCTGGCATTTGGAGCCAGGTATGTTGATGGCAACATCAAAGTAGATTCAGGCTCCGAGGATGATTTTGAAACAGGGCTTTGGACTGGATTTAGGCCGGAACTCAACTTCGGGATTGGTTTCGCCTTTTGATTGCAACTCAAAATGATTATTTAAAACACCAGGCCGCACTATATTAGTGCGGTTTTTTTATGAAAAAGATTGTTGTACTCACAGGAGCGGGAATTAGCGCCGAAAGCGGACTAAAGACTTTCAGGGATTCTGATGGACTATGGGAAGGCCATGACGTAATGAGTGTAGCTTCACCTGAAGGGTGGCATAGAGACCGGGCTCTGGTCTTGGACTTCTATAATCAAAGGAGGAAGCAAGCCCTCACCGCTAAACCTAACTTAGGACATCAAGCACTTGCCGAACTCGAGTCCGATTTTGAGGTGGTAGTTATCACACAAAATGTGGATAATCTGCATGAGCAAGCTGGCTCGTCTAAAGTACTTCACCTACATGGAGAGCTGTTCAAAGTGAGAAGCACTCAAGACCCCGAAATAGTCATGGACCTTGACGGTTGGGAACTAGTCGAAGGAGACTTATGTCCCCTTGGAAGTCAGTTAAGACCTCATATCGTCTGGTTCGGAGAAGAAGTTCCAATGATGGATGTTGCCATAGAAGAAACCTTAAGTGCCGATGTCTTTATGGTTGTGGGTACTTCTTTATTGGTATATCCGGCTGCTGGACTAGCTGGTTTTGCACCTTCCATTATTCCTAAGTACATAATAGATCCAAACCTTCCTGAAGTATCCAGTATGGCTAACGCACATTTCTTTGAAGAACCGGCCTCAACCGGAGTGTCCAAAGCAGCTCAAGCTATTCGAGCGTTTTTCGGTTAGCTTTATCCCTAAAAAAGGTGAACATTAGGTGATAAAGTAGGTATTTCTGCCAATCTTTGTATCCCAAACCGCCACTCTCCCGTTCGACTCTTGATACTCATTTTTCACCATGAAAAGATTCGCCTTTTTGATCGCCATTGGTTTGGCATCATTGCTTACTACCTACATTTCATGGAATGACTGGATGGCAGTCGTGCTCAGCTTCATTTTATTGCTGATTGGTGTTGTTTTCTTAGTCTCACTATCCAACGAATGGATGACTCATGAGATGTTGAGGCGCACTCAAAAGTTAGGATTATCCATTCCTTGTATTCAAACTTTTCTCGGATTGCGTAAGCTGACAAATGTTGTTTTTGAAACCACTAGTATCTTATCAGAAGGACAAGAAGTAGTAATGGAAGCCCAATGGCTCAGTACTCAGGCTCAAAAGAAACTTTGGAGCATTTTGTATTCTATGTCTGCGCAGAGTAACCATTCAACATTTATAGCCATTGCGGATTGGCTCAAGTCCAGGTCAACTACATTGGAAGTCGATCGGTACGAGGTTATGACACATGGTATTTCGGGAAAGGTCTATGGTGAATCTTACTGGGTTGGTAATCGGGAACTAGCCACAGAACAAGTGGATAGGATACCGGCATCACTGCAAGATCACGAGGGTGTGACCTGTCTCTACTTTGGAAAGGGACAGGACCTACTCGCCAGGATATGTGTTGCTGATCCTATTAGAGGCAACACAACCCAGGTACTCAGCTCTCTCAGAAAACTTGGCCTGGAAGTAGACTTGTGGGTAGATGATAAAACCCAAATGGAGGAAAAACTTTCGGAAGAATTCGCGATCGACCATTATGAGCTTAGTGAATCTGATCAAGGAAGAACACAACGACTGGAAGAACTGCATTTGGCTGGAAAAAGGGTCGCCATGGTAGGTATCGGCGAAGCTACAGACCTACTGGCGCCGGGTGATATCCACTTTTCCATGTCAAGATCTATACCTAATAAAACGAGTGTTCATATCTCTGATGATGACCTTGGCGCATTGCCAAAATCTATTGCCGCGGCCAAAATAACAGGAGGTGTCATTAAACAGAATATTCTACTCCTTTCGGCCATCGCCCTGATGGGAATCGGCATTCTCTACACTACCTACCTTTCAGGGAGTCTATTTTTTGGTTGGATAACGCTTTTTGCTGTAGCCGCTGGTCTGCTTATATGCAATACTCAGAGATTCATTCTGAGGCGTAAACTGGCTAGCTGTTAAATTGAAAACCTAGTTGGCAAATTAGT
This sequence comes from Cyclobacteriaceae bacterium HetDA_MAG_MS6, assembly GCA_019192485.1. Classification (GTDB taxonomy): domain Bacteria; phylum Bacteroidota; class Bacteroidia; order Cytophagales; family Cyclobacteriaceae; genus MS6. The sequence goes on from JAHCMJ010000008.1 coordinate 10,760, forward strand.
GCCAAGCATCGACTCGAAACTTTTTTAGTTCGTCCACCGGACCAAAATTCTGAGCCATTACAACCTTCTTCTTACCTTTCACTAAGTGAATTTCTGCTGGTGCCATCTTGATCTCCTTAGTCTTGGTCACTACTTTATCGTAGAAGTTTTTCGCTTCATCGAACTCACCCTTTTCAAAATCGAGTCTGTTGGCTCTTTTCTTAAATGGCATTCCCGGAATAACAAAGCATGTATTCACCACTACGGAATAGGTAGGTTTAAAAGAGGTAAGAAAATTCTGCCAGGCTTTTTTCATGTGTCTAGTGTATAATTTCCAATGATACACCTGCATGCTTCCAATTCGTCAAACAATCAGCAGGTGTCATCGCTAAGCTAGATCATAATAAGTTGGTGATGTAGCTCGTGGCGATTTCACTTCTTAAATATAAAGAATGCATTCAAAACTAACAGTTCATTTCCAACCGCACAACCAGGATCAGCTAATTTTTGTCAGCAATCTATATCAAATGACGTGATACTTGTTTGATAATATGGCATTGGTCATGGTTTTATGCACTATCCATGCTAAATTCATTTTTCAGATACCCTTGATTCCCAAAATCATATGGAAGAGTTAATTGAAAACTTCTACAAGGCCTTTGCAGCGGGTGATGCACAAACCATGTCCGAATCCTATCATTCACAACTTGTATTTCAGGACCCAATATTTGGACCTCTCAATAAGATAGAAGCTAGTGCTATGTGGGCTATGCTAATCGAACGTGCTGCGGGGCAGTTACAAATCAAATACGGCAATATTTCAGCTCATGACAATCGTGGACAATGTAAGTGGGAAGCAACTTACAAGTTCGGAAATAAGAAACGCCAGGTTCATAACATCATTTATGCTGACTTTCGATTCTCCGATGGCAAAATAATCCGGCATCTGGACCAATTCAATTTTTGGAAATGGTCACAAATGGCATTAGGAATACCAGGATACTTACTTGGCTTCACACCCATTATTCGAAATCAAGTGAAAAACAAATCTGATCTATTACTCAAAAAATACCTGAATAAATCACGTTGATACTCGTGTATAGTGCAACTTGCACGAAACGTTAAGATTCCTTAACATATTCTTACCTTTTATATAAACTACTTGATTTTCAAAAAGATAGCGTAATGCCTAATTTTCTATTCATAAATAAACCCAGTTATGACTTTAGTAGCAGGTATTTGTCTACTCCTTGTGATTTTAGGTATTGAAAGATATTGGAACCTCAATAAGACCCCTAACCAAGAGGATACTGACTTCTAAACGAATAGATCAGATCGCAGATGCCCCGAATGGGATATCTTCGCCAAATGACAGAAAAGCTTTTGGTAGATATGGTGGGCTGGGTTGGCTCGATAGAGGTGGTTTTGGCTTACGCTTTAAATAGCTCCCAAAAACTAAATGCGAAATCCATTTGGTACCAATTTCTCAATCTAACCGGCGCCTTGTTCTTGATCATCAATACATATTACTATCAAGCTTACCCTTCCACTTTTATTAATCTGGTATGGGTGGTAATAGCGATTTTGGCTCTAATTCGCAGAAAGTAATTTTGGTCATTAAGGTTATTCCCTATTTCGGCGTTTATAGATTATAATCTAACTTTAATTCTATAATGTGCAGATCGACTTTATCTAATTTCTTCATAGTACTTACTTGCTGGGCCTGTCAACCGAATGGAGATACTGCGCAAGAGGTTAGATTCAATCTTTTCGGAATACAGGAGCAAGGAGAAGATATTTATGCTCCACAAACCAATGTTATTGGCCAGGTGTCCTTAAAACAAGTTAACGATGTGGTAACAGTGATTGTGCGTTTAGAAAATCAACAGCCAGGTACGACCAAGGCTGTACATATTCACGATGGCACTTGCGAATCCCCTGGGTTGCACTGGAATCAAAATTCTACTATGACATTCTGTAACGCCATGAATATGGGAGATGTCTGGGCAAAGCCTTCTGCTGGCGACATTGGCAATGTCAGGATCAGAGATGATGGTACAGGAGAGCTTATACTAACAACTAACTTCTGGAAGCTCAATAGCGAGGATGATAAAGATATCATGGGAAAAGTCATCGTAGTACACGATAGTGGTGAAGACTTTGCTCAAAATTGCTTTAGTCGAGGGATCCACGATCATGACAACAATCCAAAAATTGGTTGTGGAGGTATCTAGCTGATTAAGGTTTGATGCCAACGATCAGTATGTCTGACACCAAATCCTCCTTTCCTTTCCACTCGTCCAGTTCCTCCACAAGAAACAGCTTTTGCTTGAGCATAGACATAGATGCATTTTGAGCTAGGAGGTTTCTAAGTTTAGTCGTTGAATATCTCTTCCCAGCTTTATTAAGCTGATTGGCGAAACCTTCCGAACACATGAAGAAAGCATCTCCCGCACTATACGAAATAGTAATTCTTTCGAGGCGCTTTTCACCTTTATCGAAGCCACCCAAAGGTAGGTCAAGGCCTTTGTACTCGACCAAATCGGAACCTTGCTTTTTATGATACATTTTGATGCCGTTGCCAGAACCTGCATAGTAGGCCTTCTTATTGGCAGTGTCAGCTACAAATACACCAATTTGCAACCCTCTCTTATCAGTAGTATTACTTCTGGTTTGCTGCATGGCCAGTTGCAGCTTTAAGCTAAGGGCTGCCAATATTTTTTCTGGAGGTACAATTTTCTTCAGGCCAACGATCTCATTGAGTTGCGAAATAGTCAAAGCAGAAATAAAAGCGTTGGAAACTCCCTGGTCGCAGCTTGATGCAGCCACTGCTATTTGATAGCCTTTCTCGCTCCCGTGCCAATAAAAATCGGTAGATATCTGATCTTTGGATTGGAGCATAATGAAAGAGTCGGGAAAAATGCTCACAATGCTATACTGTTCGCCAAGAAGTACATCTTGCATATTACCTATCACATCCATCTTGTCATTGTAAATAGATAACTCCACAAGGTCTTTTTCAGTGACCGCCTGGTCACGTTGACCTTCCAAGACACCGGCTAGATAGCGTACAGCCTTTAAAGTGGGAACCACATTCCCGAAATCGTCCAGATACTCAACTCGTTGATTTTTGACCAGGTCGACTCTGGTCTCCCTAGGCAAGCCAAGGTATTCGTTAACCTTAAACAAGTTGTACGCTCGATCCCCTGTTCTGACGGAAACTTGACTGACAGTTTGCTCTGGGAAATCGTCCAACTGCATAACCGGTTCTGCAGCAGCAAAAATCGAACCTTCCAGCTCTTGTTTCGGAGATAGTCTCAGACCAAAAAAGTGTTTGACAGTAGTGAAAACCAAAAACGAAATGCCGGTAGTGAAGATCAAACAAACCGCTATTCCAAATAATTGAATGACCAGCTGTAGCCATCTGCCATGCACCAGCAATTCCTCCTGACCAAAAACTGCTACACACAAAGTACCCAAAACTCCTCCAAAACCGTGAACAGGGATAGCTCCTACGGGGTCATCCAACTTCCATTTCTTACTGATCAATACGTAAGACAAGTTGTGAACAATGCCCGCCAGTAGTCCGATAACTATACTGGATAATGGTGTAACCACATTACAACATGCCGTAATGGCGACCAGACCTGTTAATGCCCCTCCGATAATTTTTTCTATAATGTCCTCTCCACTTTGGAAGACTTTGACATGAATGTAAGCACTGAAACAAGCAGCGGCGGCAGCCAGGTTAGTATTCAGGATGACAACCACGACTTCACCATTAAAAGCTAGTGTACTGCCTCCGTTAAAGCCCCACCAACCCAGCCATAAAATCATTAGCCCCAGTATACTGTAAGCGTAATCAGATGCCTGTACCGGTTGAATCACTCCCTTTGCAGTGTATCTTCCTAGTCTAGGTCCGACCATCCAGATACCCACGAGGCCTACCCAAGCACCTACTGAATGTACTACGGTTGAGCCGGCAAAATCCATAAACCCAAGGTCAGCTAACCAGGATTTATTTTCGGTAATTAGCAAATTACCCCATGCCCAGTGACCAAATACAGGGTAAACTATGATGGCAGTGAAAATGGAGGCAATAAAATAAGGAAGTAATGCTGTTCTGCCAGACATGGCTCCGGAGACAATAGTAAGTGCAGTACCAGCAAAAGCCAATTGAAAAATAAAAAAAACGTAGAAGTAAGGATCATCGAAAGACCTGCCCACAAAGAGGTCCGTCCCTATGACCCCCCCTGCAGAGTCCCCAAACATTAATCCAAAGCCTAATAAGAAAAATGCTAGACTACCGGCAACCCAATCTAAAAGATTTTTAATGCCTATACCTGCACGGTGTTCTTTTTTAACCAATCCTGTTTCCAGTACCTTGAATCCGGCTTGCATGAAAAAGACCAGTGCTGCTGAAATGATGATCCATAGATGATTGATGTTGCCAAATAAATTTGGGCTTTCGGCGGGATTTAGTGTATCCATATTCTGTTATGCTGATTTCGAACAAAATAATCATCTATTCAACAGAACATCAAATTTTAATTCATTTATTCATTAATAAGAAGTTTTATTTGAATAAGAATCAAAAAAAATAAATAAAAATAGTGAAATTAGCAAAGTCAGTCAACCAAACTTTATACTGATTGCATATAATTTATTGACGTATAACCGAACAGTATTTCTGATATTTTACTGACTAATTATTGCTTATTCTCTAGCCGAGAAGTCAAATCATCGAACATCTCTGAGTCAGATAGCCCGAGCCAGTCCAAAGTAGACTGGTACATAATATTTTCCATTTCATCGTGACCCAATTCCATCTTTTCAATCCATGCTCCTATTGTCAGATCACCTAGAGGGAAGGGATAGTCCGAACCCAAACAAATCTTATCTGAACCGATCAGGTCAATGATGTATTTGAGTAATGTCGGATCGTGTGAAATACTATCTACCCAAAATTTACCCAGATATTCTCGCGGGTTCACATTGTTGTGAACAGCTACCAGATCTGGTCTGCAATGAAATCCGTGTTCAAGCCTACCTATTGTAGGCAAAAGAGATCCTCCTGCATGTGCAAAACAAACTCTAAGTCTGGGGTATCGCTCAAAGACTCCTCCGAAAATCATAGATGCCGCCGCTCTTGCCGTCTCGGCGGGCATTCCGACGAGCCATGGCAGCCAATACTTCTCCATATCTTCCTGACCCAACATCTCCCAAGGATGGACCAGAACAGACATCCCTAACTTTTCGCAAGCTTCAAAAAACTCAAAGAAGCGAGGTTTGCTGAGGTTATGTTTATTAATGTTTGAGCCAATCTGTACCCCGGGAAAACCAAGATCTTTACATCGCTCAAGCTCTTCCAACGCCAAGTCAATATCTTGTAGCGGAACAGTCCCCAGGCCTAAGTAATTTTTCGGATATTTTGCTACAACTTCAGCAATGTGATCATTCAAAAATCGAGAAATCTCCTTGCCATCTTCTGGTCTAGCCCAGTAGCTAAACATGACGGGAATGGTACAAATTACTTGGATTCTGGTGCCAAATTGTTCGTATTCTTCTATTCTCAACTTCGGATCCCAACAGTTCGATTGAATCTCCCTAAAAAACTTATCTCCCTTCATCATTCGAGCTGACCCTTGCTGGTAATGCAAGAGAGAAATAAAATCGCCATAACCGAACTTCTCGGCAAAGTTGGGAAGTTTCTCAGGGATAATATGCGTGTGCATATCAATCTTCAGGGGTGAGTGGCTATCCTGGGTTAGCATAGCAACAAAAATAGTAAAAGATAAGGTCAGCTACTCCTGCTGGCACCTGCGTGTTATGTAAGGTTTGGCTCGATTCATCCCTCTGCCTGCAGCCATCCTAAGGCATCTGCAAGCCTCGGCATTATTTTCAAGTTCGAAATAAGCCATAGCCGCGTTGTACCAGATCTGCCCATTGCTGGCATCACGAATCAAAAATTGCTCGTAATATGCCGCTGCCTCCTCAAATTTTGTTTCATTGAAAAAGGAATTGGCAATCAGGTAGTAGGTCTCCAACCTGCCTGGTTCAATTTCCAGTACTCGATTAAATTTTTTTCGCGCATCATAGCCTCTGTCCATTTTCATATCCAGTCGGCCGGCATTGAGAAGAAGTACCGCATCGTTTGGGGTATTTTTCAGCGCCCTACTATACAGTGAGTATGACAGTTTGTAATCTCGTTTTTCGTATGCCTCCAGAGCCCCCACAGCTAGCATTGGTCCAAATTCCATATCTTCAACAACACGACTTGGGACTTGGGTACTGGGATCAATCCTGACCAAATTAAACCAAGCTATAACCAAATCCGGATTGAGTTTCAAAGCAGTATTAAGATCACGAATTGCCAGATTTTTGCGGTTTGTCTCCTCGAATAGCAATGCTCTGTTAACCAGGTTTTGAGCGGATGAATCCAAAGCAATGGCCTGATTGAAATCATCGAGCGCTTCCTCATATTTACCGATAGCTTGTCGCGCTGTGCCTCTCATAGACAAAAGCTTATTTTTTATGCCAGATAGAGTCACTACCTTTATCTGATCTTGTTGGTGGATATCCTGCATGAAGAAAACCCCGCGGGTATCAGTATCACCACTGGCGATCAAGTGGTCTAGGTTTTTAATGGCTTCATTGTAAATACCATTTTTCAAAAAGATCTCAGCCCTCTTAAAGTAAGCCTCACTATACGACGGGTCATATTGAATAGCTGTGCTATAATCATCCAACGCCCTCATATCTTTCCCTTTGGCTTCCTGGATCATGGCTCGCAGGTAGAAACCTTCAGGGTCTCCTTTTCGCTGTAGGTATTTATTAACATTTAAAAGTGCAGAATCGAAGTAGGCTTGCCGATATAGCATATCAGCACGATCATAATATCGATCAGCTTTTTCAGAAGGCTGACTCACTGAAATGTGAGTAAGGATCAAAAAAAATAGGATGAGTTCTGAAAGGAAGGTTGATCGAATGGACATAGTAATCTCATACGTAATAACCAATCAAATAGGTTTGTCCGGCTTAGCGGATGAGCAGAGTACGGATTTTTTATTCTATTCTTTCTAAAGCCTTTGCATAGTTCCTCGATGAATAATGACTTACCCAATTTCGCAATACGATAGCTTGTGCTAAGCTCTCCGTTGCAAAGTTGACTCCCAAACTATGCTGTTCTAAGCCAATGTAACCTGACACTTCCGGTCCTATGAGGTAAATCATCAAATCCTTAATGCGCATAGGCCGAATAGGTATCTGCTGCTTTTGCAAAAAAGTAACAAGGGCCGAGGTCAAAGCCATACCCTCTTCGCTCCTTCGAAATTGTCGTTTTCTGATTTTCTTCTCCAAAAAAACAGCTTCCTTCACATTGGCAGGTAGCAGCTTACGAGATGTACCTAGCAGCTTACTAATGAAACTCCATAATTGGACGTAAGTCTCCTTTTCTTGCGACATCACAGGCACTCCTAATTTCCTCAATGCACGCATTGTGATCAGGGAGAATGAAATGTTTGTCCCAGCCATATCCTCTTGATTGATTGGCACCTCATCTACTATAACTCCCCTGACATGAAACCTAATAGCTGCATGCATCAACCTCACTTTGAGTATTGAAGTGTAAGCCTTACCTGAAGCCAAGAAACTATCTGGCCCACATACATCCAATACAAATTGCCCCGTTTCTCTAAGTCTTTTCCCAGGGTTCTCCGTCAAATACTTTGATTGTATCAACACCTTCGCACCTTGCGCACCGGCATAGCAGTATGGTAGCGAGCACAATCCTAGTGCTCCTAGTATTTGAAGTGTGTAACGTTGAAAAACCTGACTTCCCTCATTTACGAATTCAGGAACAGGTCCATCAAAAAGTTTGGATACTAGTTTTCCTACCGGATGGTTTTCATCAGCCATCTTTTGGAGTTGCCTGTTATTACCAAGTCCATCAATGACTTTCTTGATAGAGGGGTTAGCTAGAATATACTTATATGCCTCATCGGCAAGAGTATCACCGGTATTCCTACCTTTATCGAGTTCCTGATTGAGTTTTCCCCCTTTTTCCATATAAGAGGTTAACCAACCAAAGCTTCAAAATGATTTAATACACTCGTTTGATTTGCATGCTACTTGCCTTGGGCAAGTGGCGAAAGACACCGCTCTCGTAACGAAAGAAGCTTACAGCCATCACCAGAAATAAGCCTGCATCTTCGGGTATTTGATGAGCTTGCTGAATGGATACCTGAGCTGTCATGGGCTCTGTTGGAATTTTTAGAAGTGGTAGCATTGGGCTCTCAAAAGAGCCAAATTTCCCATGTATCTCCTTACTTTTGGGGCGATAGACTTGATCATCTCCATCAAAACAATAATCCGAAAGCGCCACAAGTCTCGCATTGATTTTAAAATTTGTCGCTTCTTTCGGCTTCTTGAAGGCCTGATCTGGCACAAAAGCGGGGAAGTGTAGAATGACTTGTCCCCTTCTAGAGCCAGACTTTACAAAATACTTAGCATCGAATATTTTCTCATAAGGCGCTGTAGTATTAAACTCGAAGCCACTAAGCTTGTAGCCGTGCTTACTGAGAAAGAGAGGTCTCGTGCCTGTAGTACCCGCCTCTAGTTTCGCCAAATTTCTAAACTGGGCTGTTAGCCGACCGGAAACATAGGTTTCGCATATTTCGGTCATTTTGGGAGAAAGAGACTCCCGAAGCACCTTTGACATCATCGATGCCACTCCAAATTCTTTTTGATTTTTTCTGAGTTTTTCGTAGGTGGGTTTAGTCTTAACCTGCTCAGCCGTTGGGCCTCCATTCTTTGCGACTATAGTGTGATCTACTCCTTTGATTTTGTAAGCTCTATAGCCCTTGGGTAAGGTTATGTCGCTTGTAGGCTCCAATTGTCTTTTCATGTATTCTTACTGGTTGACGTTTGCACTTAGGTTCTGCGACTGAAATATAAAAAAACTCACGACCAAAGCAAACTAATACCCTGCTTTTATTGTTTAGCTACAGATTTTCTTCTCCCTGATTAAGAAGTACTTATGTTTTTGATCTCCTTGAATCATTAAAAATAATTGATGTTAAAAATTCGTTTTTCATTTTGACTCGTAAATTGCCAATGAAATGACTATCATTGGAACAGTGATTTAATTTACATGCTCAATACCATTTTTAGACATAAATTGAGTAGAAGTTAACTCCATTTTTTGAAAGAATTTTAACACTAAATGAAAGAGACTCTTAGTCATTTACGCCAAGACCTCCCTGCTGGCATTGTAGTTTTTCTCGTGGCCTTGCCTTTATGCTTAGGCATCGCATTAGCTTCGGGGGCTCCGCTATTCTCTGGTTTGATTGCAGGCATCGTCGGTGGTATAGTAGTAGGATTTGCCAGTGGCTCACACCTGAGTGTGAGTGGACCTGCAGCGGGCCTCACGGTTATTGTTCTAAATGCCATTACGGAGATGGGTACTTTTGAATCTTTCCTGGTCGCAGTGGTTCTTGCGGGAATTATTCAAATGATCCTTGGTTTTTTACGGGCAGGTATTATTGGACACTTCTTTCCATCAGCGGTAATCAAAGGGATGCTATCGGCCATTGGTCTGATCTTGATCCTCAAACAAATTCCCCACGCTCTGGGAGACGATCGTGACTATGAAGGAGATGATGCTTTCTATCAGCCGGATGGAGAAAATACATTTACAGAAATCATTCTTGCTATCCAGAATGTAGAGACTGGTGCTTTAATTATTTCAATGATCTGCATGGCTGTATTGATATTGTGGGAACGCCCTTTCATGAAAAATCTCAGCTGGACAAAAGTGATCCCGGGGCCTCTTGTTGCTGTGGGGCTAGGCATATCCATCAATGTCATTTACCCTGCTCTGGGAGAAGGATTGCAGCTTTCTGGTGATCATATGGTAGAGTTACCAGTAGCAGCCAGCTTTTCAGAGTTTATTGCCAATCTGCGCTTCCCGGATTTCAGCGCTTTGGGGTACATGCATACCTATATCATTGCAGCGACTATTGCCATCGTAGCAAGCCTGGAAACTTTACTGAGCCTAGATGCTGTGGATAAGCTTGATCCGCATAAGAGAATAGCACCTCAAAGTCGGGAACTTCGCGCACAAGGACTCGGCAATTTTGTTTCAGGTCTGCTCGGAGGGCTTCCCCTAACAGCTGTAATTGTCCGAAGTAGTGCAAATGTCAATTCTGGTGCTGTCACCAAGACATCCGCCATTTTTCATGGCTTTCTGCTGATTAGCGCGGTAGCCTTGTTTCCAGCTTTCATCAATAAAATTCCACTTAGTGCCTTAGCAGCTATCCTGCTATTAGTAGGGTTCAAACTCACTAAGCCAACACTTTATCAAGATATGTGGAAGAAAGGCACGGATCAATTTGTCCCGTTTGTAATAACAATTGTTTCCATTTTGTTGACAGACCTTCTCGTCGGAATATGTATCGGCATTGTAGTTGGACTTTTCTTTGTGATCAAATCCAACTTCCACGAATCAATTATCATCACACAAGACAAAAATAATTTTCTACTGAGGCTAAACAAGGATGTAACGTTCTTGAATAAGGCGCTATTGAGAAGAAAGCTCGAAAACATCCCGGAAGATTCCTATGTTATTATCGACGGCACCAAGTCGAGCTTCATAGATCAGGACATAGCAGAGACCTTAACGGACTTCGTAGAGTACGCCAAATACAAAAATATTACCGTCGAGATGAAAAAGACTAAGGCTAGCAACAACGAGTTGTTTAAAATTGTATCTGAGTCTACCATACCAACCACATGAAGTCTTACGAAAAACTATTATTAGAAAACAAAAGTTGGGTACAGGAGCGCTTGCAAATTGACGCTAACTATTTCAAAAATCTGGCTAAAGGTGAGCACCCCGATTTCCTATGGATAGGCCCCTCTGACAGCCGTATATCTCCTGACCAATTAGTTAACGCAGAACCAGGAGAAATACTGGTACACCGGAATATTGGTAATCTGGTAGTGCATACGGACCTCAACTTATTGAGTGCTGTTGAGTATGCTGTCACACAGCTTGAAGTCAATCATATCATTGTCTGCGGAACATACAATAGTAACGCTATCAAAGCCGCCTTAGGACACCAAAAGATTGGCTTGATCGACAAGTGGATCAGGTATATAAAAGATGTATATCGACTTTATGAAGCCGAACTCGATGCTATCACAGATAATGAAGAAAGGGGGAGACGACTTGCCGAGTTTAATGTAAAAGAGCAAGTATTTAATCTTGCTAAGACATCTATCATTCAGAAAGCTTGGAAAGATCGGCAAAATCCATGCCTCCATGGCTGGATATTTGAGCCTACCACAGGTTTGATCAAGGACATGTTTACTATGAACTCCAATTCCGAGATCAACGGCGAATACGCTTATCATTTCTCTTAATCCCCAATATCAAAAATGTGTAACGGATCGTTACCAGTTTGACCATCAGAAGATCAATCGATGAGGAAGCCTGTCTTACTACTGTCTATTGCCATTTTGCTGTTGGGAGTTATGGGATGCAGTAGAAAAACACACACCGTTAAGGTGGTTAAAACTCGAAAGCACTTTGGCTGGTTTGACCAGAAAAAAGATCACAAAAAGAAAAGAGTGAAAACAGTTCGCTATCGGGCGTATTAAATCAACTGCATGTACAGCATCAAAGTCCTAACCATATCCCTTTCTTTCTCCCTGTTGATGAGCTGCGAACAGGAATTAGGAAATACAAATTCCGAGGTAGGTGCGATAGGGCAAAATGCGATGATCACTTCAGCACACCCCCTGGCTACGAAAGTTGGTTTAGACATTCTGAGAAAAGGTGGAAATGCCTATGATGCCACAGTTGCAGTTCAGTTTGCTTTAGCTGTTGTATTTCAAAGAGCTGGCAACATAGGAGGCGGAGGGTTTTTGGTGCTCAGAGAGAAAGATGGGAAAACTGCTGCACTGGATTTCCGAGAGAAAGCGCCGAAGCAAGCATCCAGAGATATGTACCTGGATGAAAATGGAGAAGTGATCCCGATGAAAAGCAGATTCGGCCACCAGGCAGCAGGTGTTCCCGGAGCAGTGGCAGGTATGTGGGAGCTTCATCAACAATATGGCGTTTTGGATTGGAATGTCCTGATTCAGCCGGCTGTGGAGCTGGCTTTCTATGGATTTACACTGACCAACGATGCCGCAAATCAACTTAACCTAAAGCAAGAAGATTTTATCAAAGCAAATCGCGAAACTCCATGGACAGTTAATGCAGCAGGATGGCAACTGGGAGATACAGTAAAGCTTCCTGAGTTGGCGGCGACACTCAGCTTTATACGCGATATGGGACGCGATGGCTTTTACAAAGGCATAGTCGCTGACCAAATTGTCAAGGAAATGAATCGTGGAGGCGGCTTGATCAGCGTGGAGGATCTAGAGGATTATCAGCCTAAGTGGCGCGAGCCTGTCACGGGATCATACCGAGGATATAAAATAATCTCCATGTCTCCACCGTCAAGTGGTGGAGTCGCTCTGATACAACTCTTACAGGGAGCGGAGCAGTATGATTTCGGGAAATCAGGACATAATACATCTGAAGGCATTCACCTCATGACTGAATTGGCACGTCGGGTTTATGCCGACCGAGCTACCTACCTGGGAGATCCCGATTTCTATGATGTGCCAGTCGATATGCTATTGAGTTCCGCATACAACAAGGAGCGATTCTCCACTATCCAACTTGGGCAAAAAACGCTATCGAATGAGATCAAAGAAGGTGAAGTAGATATTATCGAAAGCGTAGAGACTACACACTTTTCTATAGTCGACGCCAATGGCAATGCTGCGTCACTGACAACTACGCTTAATGCCTACTTTGGGTGTAAAGTACTGGTACGCGGTGCGGGATTCTTTTTAAATAATGAAATGGATGATTTCAGTGCCAAATCTGGAGTACCTAATATGTTTGGTCTACTTGGAGCTGAGGCTAATGCCATAGTTCCAGAAAAGAGAATGTTGAGTAGCATGACTCCTACCATCCTCGAAAAAGACAATGAACTTTTCATGGTCACCGGTACACCTGGTGGTGCGACGATTATCACTTCTGTATTCCAGTCTATCCTCAACGTTGTTGATCATGGTATGAGCATGCAAGAGGCTGTAAATGCTAAACGCGTGCACCACCAGTGGCTACCCGATCGAATCTTGGTGGAAGAGGGTGGTCTTTCGCAAAAAGTTGCCGATCAATTGAAAGCATTGGGACATGAAGTTGAGTATAGGTCGTCATGGGGAAAGATAGATGCCATTTTAGTACGCCCTGATGGCAGTTATGAGGGAGCCGCTGACTACTTGCGTTGTGATGACTATGCCGAAGGTTTTTGACTAGTTTTCAACCACTTCAAATTCAACTCTTCTGTTGAGCTTCCTAGTTTCTTCGGAGGCATTGCTTGCAATAGGAACATTTCCGCCATAACCCTTGCTTTGTAGCCTTGTGAAATCCACCCCCTTTTTGATGATATAATCTCGTACCGCTTTCGCACGCTCCTCTGATAGCTCTCTATTGAGGACAGGGTCCCCCTGGTTGTCCGTATGACCCTTGATCAGGATCTTTAAGTTCGGATTTTCATTTAACACGCTTACAACAAGATCAAGCTCTTTGGCTGAGCCCTCAATAAAGTTGGCTGTTCCTCTATGAAAAAGAATATTTTCCAAAGTGACGGTAACTCCTTTGATGAGAGGTTGCATCACCAATGTCAGCGTATCCGATAAGTCATCTTTGCTGACGGGAAGAATCTGATTGTAATCCAAGTACCCATGCTTTTTCAAACTGACCTTTACTTCTGTAAATAATGGCTTCTGGAAAAAATAGGCTTCTCCATCATACTTAGGTACAAACAAACTATCCTCAACTGCAATCGAAACTTCCGCCTCGATGGCAGAGGAATCTCGGGCATCAAGTGGTTTCAGGTATAACCATCCCAACTCTTCTACCTCCTCCTCGATGGTTATGGTCACATTGGTAGGTGGCAGGACAACTTCTTGAGGTTTGATCTTGATACGTTTGATATCTCCGTAACCATCGCTATCCATCGTAGAAATCAGGTAGGCATATTCTGCACCAGGAAGAAATGTAAAGGACGTCTCAGAACCCGAGGTGTTTACTGCTGAGCCAAGGTTGATCGGATCAGACCAATTTCGCCAGGAATCATCCAGGCGATTAGCGGTATATATGTCAAAACTTCCTTCACCGGCTCGGCCATTTGTTGAGAAGTACAGCACCTCGCCATCAGCTGCCAAGAAAGGGGTGTATTCCTGAAAAGGGGTGTTTATCTGATAACCAAGGTTTTTGGGAGCTGACCAAGAACCATCAGGCTGCAGGTGACACACATACAAATCCTCTACTCCATACGAAGTAGTACCCTCCATGCTGAGCAGCAAGTGCCTACCGTCCCAAGAAATTGAACCAGTCTGATGCATAGACTTATTCTGAAAATGAGGAATATCAAGCTTTCTGGACGATGATATCTTTTGATCCTTATAAGTGGCCACCCAAACCTCTCCAACAATGGCACCAAGCTCCTCTCGCACCTGATTGTATAAGAAATAGTCTCCCTCATTGACAAACCCTAAAGGTGAAACAAATTGCAGTGGTTGAAGGCTTATTTCATTGGAGGGAATCGACCAGGTATTTTCATTGAAACTTAGCCAGAGGTCCCCAGGGTTTTTAGCTCCACCTAGGTTTTGGGGATGTTTCTCTCTTGTAAAAATCATTACAGCTCCATTTGGGTGAAGTGATACGTAACTCTCATCATAAGGGCTATTGACCACATGGATGGGTTCCTGCAAGCCCACAAACTCAATCTGAGCCAAAAGATTTTGAGCGATGGATAGTAGAAATATAGAGTAGCAAAACTTTAATATCACTTTTTGAAGATTTATTTTTTATTTTTTTATATATAAATTTTAAAATTAGATTTTACTTATATATTTTTGAACATATCTAATCACTAAGAATATATAAAGCAAAAGTAAACAAGTGTTGTGAATGAAATTTAATCCCGGCTCCCACCGGGATTTTTTCATTTAAACCCCTCAGGCCAACACAACGAAAACAAAAAAGCATCTTGGAAACCAAGATGCTTTTTCAAAACCTGTTGAAATTAGTGACCTTATATCATCTGGTCACAGTCCCGGAAGGGAAAGTCCCGGCGACGTTATTGTTAAGGCTGTAAGGATTACCTGAAAGCGTCGTTGGAATAGCATTTCCTAGAGGCTTCAGCGTAAATGGAGCGGAACTGTTGTCAGGAAATGGTTCGATAGAGATCACCGCCATAGCACCGCGGATGTCAGTGGGGAAGGTTAAACCCATCGGAGCATTGTTAAGAAAGTCCTCTCCTGGGAATGAGGGTCCGGAATTAGTACCACTAAAAGGAGCCATGTCATCTGCAACCGTGGCATCTGTGAAAGTGCCCGTACTTACAGGAGTGCCATCAATTACAACCCATCCTTCGTACTTCCAGCCCGCTTCCAGCGTTGGCAGACTTAAACCTGCTTCCGCAGATCCGCTACTATTATCCAAGAACCATATTCCGCTATAAGTTTCATTCTCCGCTCCGGTTCCCGTCGGAGTTGCAACGATATATTTACCTGTAGCTGATTCGAAACTTGCTCCGACAGTACCTGTTCCTAAAGAAGCTGAACTCCCAGAAAAAGCACCAGAAAGAATCTTAGTGGCTGCAGGTGCTGGATCAGGATCATTTGCAGGTTCGATTGATAATACAAACATCGATGCCTGTTCAAGGTTTTCGGAATCTACCATGAAACTAGTTGTTGATGGAGTACCAGAAGAATTCACTTCGAAAGTTCCGGTAGAAATAGGAGAACCATCGACAATAATCCAACCTTCATATACAAAATCGTCACCAAGGTCTTCCAGGCCTATAATATTGATTAACAAATTAGTCGTTGCCGGATCACCGTCATCATCATCTCCGCAGGCCGAGAAGAGAAAAGCACTAATTAAGGATAACAATAAGATCTTTTTCATTTTCATAAAATTTAGTTGGTTCAAATAAACGAGGAGAGTATTGCCAAATCGTCACAGGAGTATAAAGTTTCCGTCATCCACAGCTCAAAGCAGACACAAAAACACAAGCAATTGAAAACCAGATTGTTAAGACATTGAATTTCATCACACGACATCTTTCTGTAGTCTGGCAGACACTTGATCACCTATGCCTCAACCTATATGTCACAAGTCCGTGATAGTTCTGTGATCTTTTTTCACTTCATTAGTCATTCAAATGAAAAATGTACTCGTCATTGAAGACGATCCAGAGATCGTCAATCTATTGGAAATACACCTACAGGATCTTTCGTGTACCATCGAAAAAGCCGCTGATGGACGAACAGGGCTTGACCTGGCTATCCAGAAAGCGCATGATCTAATTATTTTGGACATTGCGTTGCCGGAGATGGATGGAATAGAGGTTTGTCAAAAGATCAGAGCTACCAAGAATACCCCGATCCTGATGCTAACTGCTAAGTCCGAGGAAATCGACCGGGTATTAGGATTAGAAGTCGGTGCTGATGACTACATGACCAAACCCTTCAGCATTCGCGAATTTATAGCGAGGGTAAAGGCTATTTTTCGTCGCACCAGGATGATTGAGGAATCATTAACCAATCAAACCTCAAAATCCATCATGACTTATGCTGCCTTGTCCATTGACATCGAGAAACGTAAAGTGACCATGGACGATGAAAAGGTGGAGCTATCACCAAAGGAATTTGAACTGCTGGCATTGATGGCTTCACACCCCGGGAAAAGCTACACAAGATCCAATCTACTGAAACTGATATGGGGTTATGACTTTGATGGATACGAACACACGGTCAATTCTCATATCAACAGACTCCGAGCTAAAATAGAACCGGATATGAATGCTCCTACCTACATTATAACTACCTGGGGTGTAGGTTACAAATTCAATGAAGAGATCTGACCTCCAAGTTATGCCATCAAAAACCATTTCTAACGGACTCATCAAAAAACTATCTTTGAGTTTCTTCTTATTGATTTTGCTCATGGGCGCCACCTACGTGGTGATTTCAACTTACCTGACCAATAAATATTTTGAGGAGTCACTCCAGAAACTAAATAGTGGTGTCGCCCGGCACCTGATCGAAGAAAAGTTTAAAGATTCTTCTCCCTTTCTGGAAGATGGCGCAGTCAACAAACCCTTGTTTGGTGATATCATGCATGATATGATGGCAGTAAACCGAGCGATAGAGGTCTATCTACTTGATGATCATGGATCTATCTTATACTCTGTGGTTCTGGATCATAGCAACTCGGCACGGGCAGCCAGAAAGATAGATATGGTGCCAGTCAAATCCTTTATTGCTTCTCCTACGGAATATATACTTGGCGATGACCCCAGAACTCCTGGGAAGAAAAAAATATTCTCAGCAGCTCCCTTTTCTATCAATGGCAAAGAAGGTTACATCTACATCGTACTGGCAGGAAAAGCTTTTGAGGAGGTGACGTATTCACGCTTTTCCAGCTTGTTTGTTAGGCTCAGCGTCGGCGCAACATTGTTGACTGTGATGTTTGCTGCGGTGGCAGGTTTCATCAGCATATGGTTTCTAACCAAAAACCTACGAGACATTATCTATCAGGTCAAACGTTTCCAAGACGGTGATATAAGGGCCAGAATAGTCAATGCCGAACAAACGGACCTATCGCTATTGGCAACATCATTTAATGAGATGGCCGATACCATTGTCAATAACATCGAGGAATTACAGTCAGTAGATAAGCTCAGGCAAGAGTTGATCGCAAATGTCTCACATGATCTACGTACGCCATTGGCAATCCTGCAAGGGTATATTGAAACTTTGCAGATCAAACAAAGTAAACTATCTGAGAAGGAAGTCAGTGAATACCTGGGGATTATCCAGAACAGCTCCGAAAAACTCTCCTATCTCATTAAACAATTATTTGAATACTCGAAGCTTGAGGCTAAGCAGGTCATACCCAACCACGAGCCTTTCCAACTTGCCGATTTGATATTTGATGTGAGAGCCAAGTATAAAATGCTTGCGGAAAAGAGGAATATCACCTTATTGATAGAGGCGGAAAACGAAATCCCTATGGTGTTTGCGGACATTAGTCTGGTAGAAAGGGTCATTCAAAATCTTATGGACAATGCGCTAAAGTTTACACCAGCTAATGGCTCGGTCAAAATAGCCATATCCAAAAACCAATCGCATGTAAACATTGCCATTGTCGACTCGGGACCAGGTATACCTAAAGCTGAACAGTCTTATATTTTTGAACGATACAGGCAATCTAAAACTCATCACAAGAGCGAGGGAGCCGGAATCGGACTGGCTATTGTCAAGAAGATACTAGAAATCCATAATTCAACCATTCGCGTGATCAGCCAACCCAATGTTGGCACCACGTTTCAATTTCACCTACCTGTTTACACATTAAATGGCGTAAGCCCCTCCTAGTATCCTCTGGAGACATCCGCAAGATGCAATGGGATTTCACCCCTTCCAATTCTATTGTAGTTTTCGACAATTTGGGGAACTGCTATATCAATCTTAGTGATACAAGCGATGTGCGGTGTGATCATTACTCTGGGGTGACCCCAAAGTCCGCTATCACCAGGAAGTGGTTCCCGGGGAAAAACATCCAAAAAAGCTCCTGACAACTGTCCACTGTTTAGAGCAGACAAAATATCCTCATCCACTTGCTGTGCTCCTCTGCCAACATTTATAAAAAAAGAACCCTGGGTCACCTGATCAAAAAAGTCTTTCTTAAAAAAGTCCTTCGTTTGAGGTGTCATAGGCAACAGGCCAACAATCACATTGACTCTTTGCAGAAAGTCACCCATTTGATCAAAAGTATATGTCGAAATACCATCGATCTCCTTTTTGGTCATACTCAACCCATGAACCTCGAAATCCAATTGTCTAAGTTTCCTTCCCAAATCTTGCCCCAATACACCGAAGCCTACAATCCCGACACTTATATCTCTTTCAGGAGGATGCTGCTGGTCCCATACTACATTTTGCTTGTCCAAGAGATATTTATCAAACCTACGTTGGTGATAAAGAATCGCAGCAATACAATAGTTGGACATCGACCAACTGATACTTTCATGAATCACACGCGTGACATAAACATCATCTGGTATAGACGCGTCTTCGACTATATGATCTACACCTGCACCAAGGCTAGCTATCATCTTGAGGTTGGGCAATGAGGTAAAAAGCTCCCGATGATGATACCAAGTGACTGCTACGTCAATGTGCTCAACATCATCAGTCGGCCAAGTCAAAACTTCTTGATCAGGAAGGTATTTTCTAAATTCCTCTACCCAGGGGTTCAGGTCCTTGATCCTGGAGTCAATAACTAACGCCATGGTTTTTGTTTTCTCTTGCTAAGATAAGGATGGTCTTTGATAAAAAATCGCCAGGGGAGCGCTGCATCCTCTTTGGCATAATCCACTCCCACTCGTCTATCAGCCTCTATGGTGAAACTTTCATCATCGTTGATATCACGAGCCAACCAAATCTCCTCACCCGTTAGGGATGCACCTGTCATTTCTCTACGAAATCCCATTGCCTGACTAAGGCTACCAGGGCCATTAGAGAGCCCTACTCCCGTCGTATCTCGTCGACTCTCCATAACATCTTCACCATGTATAGGTTCGAGTGCTCGTATCAGTACGGCATCAGCCAAACCCATTTCATTCGTCACAATGTTAAATAAGTGATGAATACCATAGCACAAGTAGATGTAAGCTCTACCTCCCTTTTGATACATCACTTCAGTTCTTTCCGTCCGCCTTCCAAAAGCATGACAAGCCTTGTCTCTCCTACCATCATAAGCTTCGGTCTCGATAATTGTACCTGCTGTCAACTTACCATTCACTTGACTAAAAAGCACCTTCCCAACTAAATCTTGTGCAATTACAACTACATTTGAACGCAGGTAAAACGATAATGGAAGTTTTTCGTATGCTTCAATATTCATTTAACTATTACTCATGTTAAAAAACCCAAACAAAAGACTTATGAAACGAAAGTTGACCTTAGCTTCAAAACTAACATTCCTCGCCGTGATGGCCTCAACAATGGCTTTTGGACAGATCAATACGCCCAGGCCAAGCCCAGCTGGTTCGGTTGGTAGTACTGTTGGACTGACGGATGTTACCATTGAGTATTTCCGACCAAAGGTAAAAGGCAGACAGATATTTGGTGCCGGAGATGATTTCCTACAGCCATATGGTCAGATTTGGAGAACCGGGGCAAACGCTGGCACCAAACTAACATTGAGTACGGAGGCCAAAATCGGTGGTCAGGAAGTAAAAGCGGGCACTTACCTTATATTTACTATTCCGGATGCTTCTGATTGGAAGTTTATGCTCTATTCCGATGTATCGCTTGGTGGCAATGTGGCTGGCTACAAAGAAGAAAATGAAGTATTGCGAGTTTCGGCTAAGCCTGAAAAATTGAGTGGTATCGTAGAGAGTCTTACTTTTCAGATATCAGATATCAGCGAAGACAATACGACCGCAAACATTC
Organism: Cyclobacteriaceae bacterium HetDA_MAG_MS6; assembly: GCA_019192485.1. Taxonomy (GTDB): domain Bacteria; phylum Bacteroidota; class Bacteroidia; order Cytophagales; family Cyclobacteriaceae; genus MS6. Next base: position 31,334 of record JAHCMJ010000008.1, read on the forward strand.
AGTTTTCGTGGGCGGACGTATCATTCAAAATTCCTATCAGCGTCAGTTTCGACGAGGTAGTCATGAAGGAGATTGCAGAAAAAACGAAGGTCAATCCCAGTAACTACGTCCAAGCTGCCAATTACTACCTGACTGCAGGCAAAGACCTTGATCAAGCTTTGGAATGGGTCACTATGTATCTGGCTGAAGGAGAAAATTCCAAGCAGTTTTGGAACGTACATTTGAAAGCCAGGATATTAGCTAAAATGGGTAAGAAGAAGGAAGCGATCGAAACAGCTGAAAGCTCAAAAGAAATGGCTGCTAACTTCGCTAATGGGGATTTTGGTTATATCAAAAGGAATGAAGATTTGATAGCAGAGATCAAAGGCAAGAAGAAATAGTTTCACTTAGTAATTACTAACTAAAAAGGGGCTTCGTGCCCCTTTTTGGTTGATATACTAAGTTATTATTATATCGGAATCACGGATTACATAAACCGCGTCAACTATGCGAAAGACTAGCTAATCAAATGACCGCTAAAACAACTGCTATTCTAGCTCGTGGGCGAGTAGCACGTGTACTTTGTCAGAGGTGAGGAATACTAAGTAAAGTACAATTAGGTTATCGATGATTCTTCTAATCCAATTTCAGGCTTACTGCTAGACTGGCTAACTTATCTGAAGACAACATATTCAATCAGCTGACCTTTGTGCTGAATAGAGTTCTTTACCGGTTTCGTCATAAAAGATAAACCTTAAAGAAGCACGATTTTCGACATCGCTATAGACTCTCAGAAACCCTCCAGTCACTTCAAGACTGACATAAGGCTGCTGAATCAAGCCATCAGGATCTGTAGATTTGGGGTCTCCAGGAAGTCTAGGTTTGCGAGCGTTTGAATCATCAATAGCTCCAACTGAAAACTCTTCAATGCCCAATGGATGAAGAGAATGATATTGCCAATGCCTGTCACCATGTATGATGAAAAACTGACCTAACCGCTTTCTGTTTTCTGCAACCCAGCTCAGGAAAGCCTGGCCTTCATAGCGATATCCTTTACTATTTACGTGATTGTCATTTTTATAAGCATCATCAGGTCCAATCAAGGGTGTTGGAGAAATTAGAAGCTTGAAAGAAGCATCGCTTTGGAGCAGAGTGCTTTTCAGCCAGTTCCTTTGTTTTTTTCCCCATATACTTTTAGCTGGTCCGTCCTCTTGATTATTAGGACTCCTGTAGTCCCGGTTTTCAGTAAACCAGACCTGAATATCTTTATTGAGTCTATAGGTGCGATAAGTCACTGCATCACTATCCTGAGGATCGACAATCGGGACCTGCTCCCTGAAAGTATCCACTCCTAATCGATGCGACGGCTGACCCAAAGCAGCAGAATCAGGATTATCCTCCAATAGCAAATGCGCTAGCAATGTAAAATCACTAATCGTATCTGAGTCATTGAATCGATGATCGTGATCATCCTTTTCCCAATAAGTAGCAGTCTCAGAAAACAGGGCTATAAAACGAGGCTGGATAAGTTGCTCATGCCATTTTCTTCTCAATTGAGAGGGTGACTTCGCCCGCATCGAATCTGTCTGGGGAGTATCGTAGTAGACATTATCTCCTGTAAACACGACAAAATCTGGTTGTAACGACCTGATTGTCGACAAGCCAGGATAGCCGAGGTTCTTATCCGCTCCCTGATAACCAGTCCCTGGTTCATCCAAACGTCCATAGTGAAACCGGAAATAATTGAAGCATGAGGTAACGATAAAATCGATCGGATCATCACTTTCCATAGCCGGCAGCGTCTTAAAGTGTCTTGAATCACCTAAAACCGTATTTGAAGAATCCAAGCCAAACCTCAATCGATACCAATAAACCGTTCCCGGAAGCAGCTTATCTATTTTATTTTTGACAATAAAGTCCGTCTCAGCACGAGCTATCAGCCAATTGGAGCTAGCATATTTTAAAAAGCTAGAATCAGTGCTCCATTCAAATCTTGCAAAGCCCGGTGAGCCAGGCAATTCTCCATCAATCAATGTATCGCTTTCTGTAAGCCTAGATTGCAATATCACCGTGGACTGAGTGACTTCTCCAGCTATTTCCCCTTGTCCATTAAATATCATTTTGCCCTCCTCTTGACGACATCCAAAGGCAATGACACAGAAAGTCAAAAGACATGGTAATCTATTCATCTGTACTTCTTTTAGTGACGTCATGAGGATCGATCAGTTCAAATTGATAAGCTCCTGGGTACGGGTTTTGATCAAATCTGCGATCTGTCGATTTTTGATAAAAGTATTGATCGCAATAATCAAAAAGAGCCATCCAGTCTTCCTCTCCTTGTGCATGGCCGCCATCTCTCCAATGGATCGCATTGTTTTCTGAAACGCCAAGGAGGTCAAAAACTGGTTGCGCTGCCAGATAGGTCAAGTAAGTCCCATAAGGGTTGGCCAAAAAGTCCTGTCGAGCGTGTGGGTTCAAAAGTGCCCTTGGTGCAATCAGCGCCTTGGCAAAATGGGTATCAAATGGCACCTTATCAATATGATCCTTTAGTGTATACCACCTATCAGGCCACCAATGCAAAAAGTTATTCACCTGATGATCAATGGTCTGAATGTTCCCCTTGGTGAAGTCATAGAAACGAAGGCTACCTGTACCACCTAGTCCAGAGGAATTAGGGACAGTAACTGCTATTCTTTCATCAAAGATACCAGCACACAAGGCTGTTTTGCCTCCCCTGGAGTGTCCGGTAGCAACGATCTTCTCCGTATCTGCCCAGTCTTGTTTTTCAACCCAATCGATGATAATCTGGTAGGCCCATGCCCATGCCGTAATGGCTCCCCAATCATATTCAGGGTACAGGTCGAAGATCCTACCAACTTTTTGGCCGTTTTCATCAGCGGCTATATCCTCTCTTATAAACTTGCAATAAATATAACCTCGCTCCACCGCCTCATCAGCCACAAGTTGGTCTATTTCTCCCCTGTTCTGCTTAGCATATTTTTCTCGAGCCGCTGGATTTTCTGTCTCTTGTACGTCGAATCGGTATCGATCATTTTTGATGACAACAGGAAACCTACCAGGCGTGTTGGGGCGGACCAGGCCAAATCTGAAAGCTAGCTGCTTGCCGTTCCTCGAGATGATGAAACTGTAGTTTTCCCGAATCTCTTTCGCAGATTTAACTACGGCGGTCTGCACTACTTCAATCTCATTAGGTACCTGAGGCATAGCACCATACTGATAAAAGACTAACATCTCCTTGATATATTCCCTATGACTTTTCCATTCTTCAGTAGTCGAGATGGGATCACCTGCAGCATTGACCATCAGCGTTGGCAAGGTCTGCTGGACTGGAAGTTCGCTTATCTCTGAAAATTTTGCATTTTCTGAAATGGCAGTACCCTCAGAGCCATATTCAACGGAACGCGTACAGGAAAGCAATACCAATAGACAAAGAAGATTGATTTTTCTATCTATCATAAAACACCTATCAAGTTAGTTTTCTGTTATCATCTGATTATTCGGAGCTGAAGATCAGTCTGTCCTATACGAGGAGGAAAACCTGTAAGGTTGAGGAATGTCACCAGGACATGTTTAGCCGTCATATTAATCAATCGCATGATTTCAATTCAAGGATTCATTTAGTTTCGCCAATTTTTCACTCAATTCCTGAACGACTTCCACATACTCACTCCTTTCAGAGATATTCACGTTTTCTTCCGGGTCCTTGATATGGTCATAAAGCATTCGGTCAGTGACATTTCCGACACTATCTATCCATTCTGTATAAAGATATTTATCTGTTTTGATCGCCTCCATATTACCGTATCGGGAGACGACATACTCTTTTCCTTTAGCTTGAGGGTTTTCCAGTTGAGGAACTAAACTTTTTCCCATCAAATGATCAGGTATTTTAAAACCTGCCAGTTCGCATAATGTTGGATACACATCCACAAATTCTGCCAGTTGACTTGTACGCTGATCTCCGGTATAACCAGGAGCACTGATCACGAGAGGAACTTGCAGGGCTTTGTTGAATGTGATATGCTTACACCAAAGTCGATGCTCTCCCAGCAGATAGCCATGGTCTCCCCATAATACAATGATTGTATTATCATCGAGGCCAGTCTCTTCTAGTGTGTTGAGTACCTCGCCAATCAGAGCATCTGTGTAGCTTACACAAGCCTGATATCCTCTCTTAAGCTTAAGTGCCAAAGTATCGGGAATAGCTCCCTCCTTTGGTACACCATGATACTTTCTGAGCTCACCAGTACCATAAAAACCTTCCCTCGGAGCATCTTCAGGCCAAAAGTCATTTTCAACAAGGTTTATGGTCTCCTTAGGATACATATCCCAGTATTTCTGAGGTGCATTGAAAGGCAAATGAGGCTTAAGGTATCCAATCGCCAGAAAGAAGGGTGTATCAGTTTCGCCGAATGCTCTGAGTTTGGCAATTGCTCTTTTTGTCATTTTCCCATCAAAATAGGCGCTATCCGGCACGTCAGCATTTTCATAAGATGACCCTCGTTTACCTGGCCTATCCTGCAAGTCTTGATTAGGTTTCAATTGGTAGTCGCGACCTTTAATGACTCTATTGTTTCTAAAGATCTGTGCTCGCCAAGGTTTTTCGGACCAACTGGATTGAGCTAGATCATCAGGGAAGTGAAAAACTTTACCCAGACTTGCCGTATAATATCCGTTGTTTTTGAAATGTGCAGGCAAACTGACAACTCCCGGCGCATCATTCTCAGCCCTGCTATCATAACCTAGGAATCGACTTCTGGTTGGGCGAAGACCGGTCAGAATACTTGCTCTTGAAGCCCCGCAAACGGGTATATTACAGTAAGCTCTTTCAAATAGAGTCCCGTGCGCGGCCAACCTATCGATATGAGGGGTTTTGATAAATGATTTGCCATAGCTTCCTAGCATGGGTCTTAGGTCGTCCACAGCAATGAAAAGGACATTGGGCCTTTTCTGCTCAGATTCCTTGCTATTTTGCTGACATGCAGCAATAGTCAATGTGGTCAGTAAAATGATTAGATGTTTATTCATTACTCAATTTTTGTCATTTCAGTTATATGGAATGATTACAACTGGCTTATTAAAAACTTTACGGTCCGTAGTAATCCTTAAATAATAAACCCCACTTGGATAGACCGTCAAATCAATCACGCTACTCTGGCTATCTAGTTCTTTGATTTTCTGTCCTGTGATATGGGCCAATTCTATGGCTTTGATAATTGTGCTGTTTCCAATCTCCAAATGAACTATCCCCTTTATTGGATTGGGGTAGAGCCTAACAGCTTGCCTGAGAGAAGACCTTTCTCCAAGCACCACTGGCGATACGTCACTTTCAAACTCAAAAACTGTTATATAATCAGGTATTTGCAATAATATAGTATTCCCATCTACAATCGGAATGGACTCAGGTTCGAACTCCCAGTTTGAATTGTACCTATACCGCGTAGCCCTTTTGATCCCCTCAGCAACTGTAAAACCAAGCTCGTCTTCAGATGGATCCAGACCCTCCTTGCTGACAGCTAAATAGGAGTTGATTTCTTGCCACAACAGCAAATAATACATCCCTGTACCTTTCTGCAACAATAGATAATGAGTAGTATTGAGCTTTCCGGAAAAAGAGATGGTGATGGGGTGGGGAATAAAACTGGGGTTTGATACAATCCACTTTGAGTACACTTTGTCATATGAAGCTTCGGACAACAAATCAATGATTGATTTCAGTGCATGAAATGCTGGTAAACGATTGCCAAGTGTATCAATCAATCCCCATTCCTCATGGCCACTCCCTGTATTGAATTGCTGCATCAGTCGAAAATAGAAGAACTTTTCAATGCTTTCCATCTGATCGAAGTACTCGGCAAACATCCGCCCAATGTACTTGGCCTGCGCTCTTGGAGAATACTGATGGATACCATGACCGCTTTCGGTCAAAAATATGCCTTTATCCGAATTGTAATCTCCAACGTTGACTAATACTTCCTCGCAGGTCGTACCCTCCCATCCATAGCCCACTGTAGGATAGGAATCCTCCCCCCAAATAGGGTAATAATGAAGGTTTCTAAGATCATGTTTAAGGCCAGAAGCATTTTTTATTTCATTCGTCCTTGCAAAAGAAGGGGCTAACACCGGAAGGTCAACCGTTTCAGGGTCAGACTTCAAATCATCATACAACGCGTTGTGTTGGCGTATACTTGCGTGGTAAATTCCATTTCTGGTATCATTGCAGGCGTTTTCATAGCATTGGTCCTTGCTAAAGATATCAGGCTCGTTGTGTCCTTCTATTGCAATGAAAAAGTCAGTTCCATATTGTTTCAGCAGCGGTTTGCATTCTAAAGGCCTT
>JAHCMJ010000071.1 GCA_019192485.1 Cyclobacteriaceae bacterium HetDA_MAG_MS6
ATGTATGCATGGCAGAGCGATGAGGATACTTCTGAGTTGGCTACTCAACTACGATCTCTCGCATATGGATAATTTTGAACACCAGAACCTGGGGCTTTATGTGCTTACTTATACAGGTGAGCACTTCAGGATTGACCAACATAACAATACTGATCATTTGGGTTGAATGGATGAAAGATGGCTAAAAAGAAAGTACATGTGGAGGTTGGGCGAAGACAATTGGATTTGTCAAACCTGGACAAAGTACTTTACCCTGATGATGGTATCGTCAAAGCCGAAATCATTGAATATTATCTACAGCTAGCACCAACTATTCTCCGACACTTGAGGGGTCGACCACTTTCACTTGTACGATTCCCGGATGGTATATATGGAGAACAGTTTTTTCAGAAAAACCGCCCGGACTGGACACCTGATTGGATAGACTATATCCGACTGGGAAATGAAAAGAAAAAGGAATATGTGGTTGCAAATGAAGAGGCTACACTAGTTTGGCTCTCTAATCTGGCTTGTCTCGAGGTCCATCAGATGCATTGTATATCCAAGAATACAGCCTCACCTGATTATATTGTTTATGATCTGGATCCGCCAGAGGACTACAATTTTCAAGCGCTGAAAGAGATTGCTTTTGATCTTCGCGAATATCTTGAGCGGCATAATTATCACACCTTTGTAAAAACTACTGGTGGCAAGGGGCTACATCTTGTTACGCCAATAGATGCTCGCTATACATTCGAGGAAGCATTTCAAGCGGCGAAGGGATTGATCGGTCCGTATTTAGACAAGAATCCGAATACCACACTACATATCAAGAAGGAATCCCGTAAAGGGCGTGTACTAATAGACATTTACCGCAATCGGCCTTCTCAAACCATAGTGAGTGCCTACAGCTTGAGAGGGCGTAAAGGTGCGACAGCTTCTGTCCCTGTCACATGGGAATATCTGAAGGGTGTGAAAAACCCATCCGACCTAAACCTGGCCTCTGCATTGGACCTGGTATTGAATGAGGGAGATGCGTGGGAGTCGATCCGAGCTTGGTCCGTTCCTCTGCATACTGATAAGCGAGCAATCGCTACTAAGGAATTGCCTGCCAATAAAAAGCATAAAACTCCTGAGCAGCTAGAGGAGTATGAAAAGAAACGTGACTTTGGCAGAACTCCAGAACCTGACGTAGTATCTGACGACGGGACAGGCAATCGGTTTGTAGTGCAACGCCATCATGCCTCTCACTTGCATTATGATTTGCGATTGGAGCAAGATGGAGTATTAAAATCCTGGGCTGTTCCGAGAGGTATGCCACCGCATCCCGGGGTGAAACGACTGGCAGTCCAGACTGAAGACCACCCACTAAAATACCTATCGTTTGAGGGTGAGATCCCCAAAGGAGAATATGGAGGTGGTATGATGTGGGTCTTTGCCTCTGGCAAATATGAGATTACAAAGGAAAAGAAAGATGGATTCTATTTTCGATTGAGTGGGAAGACGCTAAATGCAGATTATCGAATGCACCTGATGAAAGGCAAGGAATGGCTGCTAGAGCGAGTGGACAACCCACAACAGGATATGCTCAACAAGGAAGTGAAACCCATGCTGGCCGACACGCTGAAAAGAGTACCTTCGGGTGATTATCTATATGAAGTAAAATGGGACGGGATTCGTACGATCATTACCCTTAATGAGGGTAAGCTCACCATTCGCAGTCGAAATATGAATGACATCACCGATCAGTTTCCCGAACTCAACATTCCTGAGGAGGCATTCAGAATTAACAATGCCGTATTCGACGGTGAGATCGTCTGTTTGGATGCTCAGGGAAAACCTGATTTTAAAAAAGTAATCAAAAGGCTGATGACCAAACGCAGTGTGGATGCCGAGAGATTCGCCGCCCGAAACCCTGCACATTGTTATTTATTTGATTGCTTATACCTTGATGGTAGGTCACTATTGACAGATCCCTTACTCAGGCGTAGAGACTGGCTACGAGACTCTATGAGGTTTGACACTCCTTATCGCATGAGTGAAATAGTAGAAGACGGTAGGGCCTTGTTTAAAGCAGCCAAAGAGCATGGTATCGAGGGTGTAATGGCCAAAGATCCTTTGGGAAAATACTCTCCCGGAAAGAGGAGCGAGGCCTGGAAAAAGGTAAAAGTGAAGGAAACTCTGGATTGTCATATTATCGGATACACCAAGGGTGAAGGAGAACGAGAGAAATATTTCAGCTCTCTCCAGCTTGCAGTTTTAGAAAATGACGGTTTGGTATATCGGGGTAAGGTCGGCACTGGTTTTGATGATGTGCTTTTCAAGTGGCTAAAAGACAAACTGAGCAACTTGCCAAAAGTCGATAAACCTGTGAAGGAGGAAGCCCATGATGAAAAGGTTTCTGTGTGGGTAGATCCTCAGCTTAAGTGTGAGGTGGAGTTTAGCATGATTACTAACAATGGTACTTTTAGAGATCCGGTTTTCAAGAAAATGGTGGACTAGTTTTGACCGAATAATTGCTCAACACCAAATAATAAAAATGACTCCGGGTGGGGGGTGAGCTTTATTTGTACGATCAGTTTGGGTGATAATCAGTTCGCTTTTGCTTGCGGTTGACTTTTTCTTCTTTTATTAATTGTTTATCTTTCTTATGTTTTGACTATCAGTTAGTTACTTAATTGAAAGGGCTGTTTTTCGATAAAACAAAATTTTATTTGGTATCGATTCATAATGCTTTATAAAGAATTAAAAATCAGATAGTTAAATGTTTTTACTTTGAGAATACATTAAAGATATTTAAATTTCGAGAAAATCTTAAAGAAGGAAGTCATGCGGGCGATCTGGAAAGGACATATTCGTTTTTCATTAGTCACTATACCGATTAGGATTTATAATGCTATTGACACAGCACAAACCATACGATTCAATCTTTTGTCAAAGGAGACAAACAATCCTGTTAAGTATGAAAAAAGAGATAAAGTCACGGGAGATCTGCTTCGTCAAGAAGACATAGTAAAGGGTTATCAATATGAACCGGGCCAGTTTGTTATTGTGGAGCAGGAGGACTTTGAGAACATTAAATTGAAGAGTACCAAGGTTATAGAAATCGAAGGATTTGTAGATGCTTCTGATGTGCATCATACCCTTTTTGATGCGCCATATTTTGCAGGCCCTGATGGTGATGTGGCAGCAAAAACTTATGCTTTACTTTCTGATACTTTGAAGGCCAGCGGTAAGGTAGGAGTAGGTAAGGTGGTGTTGCGAGACCGAGAAAGTATTGTGCTACTTACACCCTATGATTCTGGTATCCTTTTGTACAAGCTTCGCTACCCTGAGGAGATTAGAAATGTCAAAGATGTGCCGAATCTATCGGACAGTGAGCAAGCTGATGAAGAACAGTTGAAACTAGCCCAAACTCTTGTTGATTCCATGTCCAAGAAGTTTGAAGATATTAAATTTGAAGACCGCTACAATAATGCACTCAGAGAAGTGATCGATGCCAAGATAGAAGGCAAAGAGATTGTAAGTATTGTGGAGGAAGAACCGGAAGTGGTAGATATCATGACCGCTCTGAAAGCCAGTATTGAAGAAGCGAAGAAAGCTAAAAAGCCTATGGCCAAAGCTTCCGGAGATGTAGAACAAGAGAAGAAAGCCAAAAAGGCCAGCTAAACTGAAGATGACCAAAGTAGTAAAATTTCCTGTTTCACCTCCTGCCAAACTGGGCCCTCGCAAGGTTGGTAGAAAGAGGAGAAAACCGGACCTTGAAGCCTTCGGCCAACTCAACCTGTTTGATCAGCTATCCACTTCTCGGGTTATCTCCTTTCCAAAGAATGGAAGCTTTTTCGATGAAGCCCTGCGGCTCGACGAGAGTGGAGATTCGACGGCAGCAGACTATTATCTCAAAGCGATAGATGCGGGGGAGTCATTAGCAGATGCCTACTGTAATCTTGGGATTATCATGGCCGGCCAAGACGAAAAGACCAAAGCCGTTGATTACCTAACGAAGTGTCTGAAAGAAAACCCTCGACATTTTGAAGCGCATTACAACCTAGCCAATGTATACTCGGATCTGGGTAGTTATGAGCTATCAAAAGTGCACTACGAGCTGTCCACTGAGATTGAGCCTAGTTTCCCTAATAGTTACTACAACCTTGGATTGGTCTATATATCATTGAAATCTTATAAGGAAGCCTTGAACTGCATAGATAAGTATATTGAGCTTTCTCCAGGTTATGATCATACTATTGCTAACGACCTTATCAAAACATTAAATTCTTTTGCCTAATGACTACATTCAAAACCGCTTCAGAAATTCTTAAAGAACACTTCGAACAATTGCAAAAAGCTGTACCGGAAGCCTACAACCCTACGGAAAAAGTTGAAACACAGGAAGACAAGCTTTTTACTCTAATCAAGCGGACACTGTTTATCGTGGAGGCGGTCTATTTCCAGAGCAAGGATATGTTTCCACCAACTCGCATGGAGGAATACATGAGTATTATAAGTGAGCTAAAGGAGCTAGGTTTTGACTATCATGGAAATGAAGAATTGGTCGAAAAAGCCGCTGCTGCTGCCATCATGAGTGCTAAGCTACCCATGGAGAAGGCAAAAGGTGATAAAGGCAAAAAAGAGCAAAACACTTCTTCTAAACGAGCAGTTTAATAGTTAAACAAGATTTTGGCAACTTAAAACTTGGTAGTATGAAGAGGAGCAAAAGCCGGGCAAATTGTCCGGCTTTTGTTTTATGTCCAGATATCATACTTGAGTGTCCGATTACGATCTTTACAAAATGCCAGGAAAATGGTAAAGGCTTGCCTTTCAGTGACTTGTATGGCGTGGCACTATGATTGTTTCATATGATGAATACTGATGAAGAGGATTAAACATGATTAGAAATTATCTTCTTGTTGCCATTCGATCACTTCAGATGGATCGTCTCAATTCGTACATTAACATTTTCAGCCTGGCGATAGGTCTCACCTGTACCTTATTGATTTTCTTGTATATCAAAGATGAAATCACCTATGATCAATTCCATCGCAATTCCGATCGGATATATCGTAATTGGGTAAGGGAAACATATGATAATGGGGAGGTATATCTCAATACTTTTACGCCACTGCCACTGGCAAAAGCTCTGGAGGAAAACCTTCCCGAGGTGAAAGCTTCTGCCAGACTGAGACCAGCTAGCGATCTGCTCAGTACTGGTGAGCGGCACTGGAGAGAGAAGTATTTTTTTACGGATCCTGGTCTCACCGAGGTTTTTCATTTCGACGTTATAGACGGATCAATAGATCGAGTTTTTGAAAATCACACGGATGCAATCATAACACAAACTCAATCCAAGAAACTTTTTGATAAGGTAAACAGCTCGGGATCTACTTTTCGACTAAGAGTGGGTGATCAATACAGGGAATTTGTGGTCAAGGCGGTTGTTAAGGATTTTCCTGACAATTCTAGTTTTCAGTTTACGACGCTGATCTCCAGTCTCAATTTGGATTATGTCGTTCCCAAGAGAAGGAAGACAAGTTGGTACTCTGTGAGTACCGTTACTTTCACTTTGCTCAAGCCCGGTGTAGATGCCAAAATGCTTGAAGATAAAATGCCAGACGTCATGCAAAAATATATTGGGAGTAACGAAGACCTGATTTCTTATGAGGTAGGCTTTCAACCTTTGACGAGCATTAGGCACGATATCAATATGCCAAAAGCCATTGGAGAAGTTAGAGATCCTCAGTATGTATATATACTGACTTTTATAGCTACGTTTCTACTGCTAATCGGAGCTATCAACTTCACAACCTTCAATGTGGGAAAATCCATCAACAGGGCCAAGGAGGTTGGTGTGCGCAAGGCTAGTGGAGCCAGCAGGACGGAATTGGTCTTGCAATTTCTCACAGAGTCATTGGTCATCACGCTAATATCTGGTGCGATGGGTTTTTTGCTAGCTTGGTTTCTCCTTGACCTGTTTAATGACATATCAGGTAAGTCCCTGCAATTCATTTTCACGATGGGTGACATCAGCTTGCTGCTAGGAGTGATGTTGCTGGTAGCTTTGCTTTCAGGTGTATATCCAGCTTTTATTCTATCGGGTTTCGAGCCGGTGAAAGCCTTTAAAGGACGGATTAGTCTGGGGCGGGGTAGACAGTTATTTAGAAAGTCGCTGGTTGGGATACAGTTTACCCTAGCTATTTTCATGATCACATCGGCTATTTTGGTAAGATCACAACTCAACTATCTGACCAACAAGGACCTTGGGTTTGATCAGGAGACTGTTATCACCATTGCTACAGATGAAACCTTTGACGGAGGTATTTTGAAATTTCTGGACAAATCCCTGGAAAAAGGAGAACAGATCCTACATGAAACCTTACAGCTCCCGGAGATAACCAAAGGAGGAATAGCCGCGTGCAATTTTGGAGATGGAAATTGGATGCAATTGGGATATGCTGAGTCGGATAACAAGCAAAGATCCTTTGAATACAATACTGTCGATTACGGCTTTTTGGGAGCTATGGATATCGAGTTACTGGAAGGTAGGGGCTTTGATCGGAACCAGCCATCGGATGTCAAGAGAGCTGTTATCGTTAATGAGACTTTTGTGAAGGCTTTTGGACTTGAGAACCCAATTGGTCAAAGGATATTTCCAAAACAATTTCCGGATCATGAGTTGATAGGCATCGTACAGGACTTTAATTTCAATTCTTTGCATGCTGAGGTAAAGCCTCTGGTACTTTCACTGGATCATAGTCTCATCTTTAAAGGCTGTAATGACTTTAGTTTCGACGCTGATATTGCTCCTAAACTCTTCTTGAAAGTACAGGGAGGTAAGTTGACTGAAGCTACAGAAAAGCTTGATGGCATCTGGGAGCGATTTTATCCTAATGCACCATTTGACTTCGAATTTGTAGATGAACGCTTATCTGCTCAGTACGAGCTAGAGCGAAATCTAGGTAAAATGGTAACCTTAGCTACAGTTATTACCATCATTGTCAGCTGCCTCGGGCTATTTGGTTTGGCGACTTTGACGATCAACGGTAGAATAAAAGAGATCAGTATTCGAAAAGTACTGGGTGCTTCTGCGCTACAGCTTGTATCTAACTTATCTAAAGAATATTTCCTCTTGATATTGGTCAGTGCTACTATCTCAACTCCGTTTGTTGTACGCTTTGTTATGGGATGGCTAGATGGTTTTGCCTACCGCGTACAGCTAAGTCATTGGCCATTTCTATTGGCAGTTCTCCTGACACTGGCCATATCGGCCATCACAATTGCTTACAAAGTTTTAAGTGCTGTTTTTCTAAAGGCCTCTATTACGCTCAAGGACGAGTAAGAGATTTAGTTTTCTCCTCCTCCAAATACCAGACTAGTACTCGTGTAGGTTGTGCCATAGTTATTGACTAGCTCGGTCACTTGCTTCATGGCATCTTTAAGTTGTTCCACGCCGAGCTCGCCCAAGGGGTGCGTAAATGATGCCCAAAGAATACCGTCAAACAGAGAGTACTTAGCATCAAGTGCTTTGTCAAAATTAGCCTCTAGCAGAAGTTTCATGTCCTTTTCTTTCAGTTCCTTTTCCTCTATGATTGGTGAAATGATTCGCATTCTGTTCATGTCTTGGTCGGTGATGATATACACCCTTCTCTCACGGAACTTGAATTGCCAATTGCCAGGTTGACCTTTTACCTCTTCGGCCTCCCGATAAAGAATCTTCTGCATCTTTTCGTTGGTCATACGATCAAATGCCGATTGGCTCCAAGCGACAGTGTTGATTGCGAAGAGTAAAAAAGTCAAAGCTGTTTTGATCATGATGAATGGGTCGGGACAATACTTGTAAAACGAAACCTTGGTTTTCATGTTTTCGATACAATCCAATTATTTGAGGATTCTATTAGCCATTCCATGACATTTGCACTTGTTTTTCCAGTACGCTTAGGTACTTTGAAGCTATGATCGCCTTCGTCCAATGTCATCAGCTCAGCTTTTGGGAGTGAAGTAGAGACTTGGGTTATTAGCTGGTGGTTGGCTAGCTTGTCCTTTGTTCCTTGTAAAAAAAGCTGAGGTATTTTCAGGGAGGACAGGTGTGCAGCCCTCTCAGTGCTATCTCTACCGGGAGCATGTAGCGGAAACCCAAAATAAATCAGCCCATTTACAAAATCCAGATCATGTTCTAAGATAGCGTGCGAACTCATACGACCGCCATAGGACTTGCCGGAGAGAAAAATGGGTAAATGGGGATATAGCTCATGAAACTCCGTGGTGACTCTTTGGATGCATAAAGTCGCAGCTTTTGGTGATCCGGGAGCCTTCTTTCCTGCCTCGATATAGGGAAAGTTAAACCTAATCACCATCGCATCTCTAGCACCTAGCCCCTCGGCTAATTGACTCATGAAAGGATGATGCATAGGGGCACCAGCTCCATGTGCCAGCACCATAATATATTTAGGAGCAGAGGATTGATCAACAAGGATTGGGACTGACCCTAGCTTTTCGTTGATGTGAACGGAGTTCATATTGTATGGCTAGTGGAATTTAATAATTGCAAAATATGAATATTATGGGTTTAGTGCTTGAAAATGATTGTATTGTTGAATTCTTCGACCATTGGCACTATCTTTAGTTTAGTTACAATCACTTCATATGAAGCAGTTGAAAGTTCTCGGTTCCGGAGATGCCTTTTCGTCAGGAGCCAGGTATTGCACCTCTTTTCTGATAGGTGATGATAGCGGAGGTGCTCTAATCGATTGCGGTGTGACTACGCTCTTGCGAATGAAGCAACTAGGGATTGACGCGAACAGCATCAATACTATTTTTGTCACACACTTTCATGGCGATCACTACGGCGGCATTCCTTTCCTGATATTGAGTTCTACATATGAGAACAAGCGAGATACACCATTGACTTTTGTGGGTCCAAAAGGGTTGAAAAATCAGTTGATTGCCTTACAGGATGCGCTATATCCTGGCACCAGTGATTTATTTAGAGAATTGGACCTACAGTTTTGGGAGTATGATGGCTCTAAACAGACCATTGATGAGTTTGAGTATCAGGCATTTCCCGTCAAGCATTCTCCACCATCTATGCCTCATGGATTGCGGCTGAAATGGGAAGAGAAAACCTTGTCCTACTCGGGTGATACAGAATGGAGTGAAAATCTCATAGACCTCGCCGATAACTCTGATCTTTTTATTTGCGAATGTAATAACTACAATGTAGAATCACCGGGTCACTTGTCCTACAGAACGATTTTATCTAAGCACTATAAGTTTAATTCGAAGCGAATCATGCTTACACATATGGGGCCAGCGGTTCTTGAAAGAGAAGATCTTAGGTTTGAAAAGCTTGAGGATGGAACAACTATTGACCTTTGGTGAAAGGGCTTAGCTTGTCAATGTATTCCTGAATAAAAACGTCTTTAGATTTTAACCTGTACTGCATGACCCATCTAGGATGAGGTAAGGGAATAATCTGATCAAATATCCGGTACTTGTCATTGAGATATTGCAAGAACTTTACATTTTGTCCCATACCAATGCTAAAGGCCGCCCTGGTATCAATCCCAAGAGGTAATTGTAACCGAATCTGGTCGATGGCATATTGTTCAAAAATGCTTTTAAAGCCCTTGATGTCGTAGTAGTTGAGGTTGATACCATCCCGGATGTATCCAAGTGGGGATATGGCAGAAATGTAAAAAGAGTTGTAGAAGCGTTTTGGACCACCAAATGCTTCAATCATATCATAGATGAATTTTGATGATAACTCAGCTTTTTTATCAAAACGATTTTCAATACCACAGATCTCAGTGAGTCGTATGGGGTCCGTAAAGGGGACACCCGTGACTCCAGCTCCGAACCGACCTGGATTGATCCCAAAACACATCAGACGAGGGTTTTGATCCTTATAATATTTGGTGTAAAAGGACGATGCTATTTCATAAGTACTTGGATTTTGATAAGGGTTCATCACCTCTACATCTTCAGGTAAATTTGTAGGAGCTGTCAATAGACGATAATATTGTAGAATGGCCTCTGAAAACACTTTTATTTGCTTTGAGTGAAAGATAAATTACTATATTTTATTATTTACAAACCATACAAAATACTTAGTCAATTCAGTGATGAAGATGGCAACAGGGGTCTTGGAAGTTTGTATAAGTTGCCTAAAGACGTTTACCCTGTAGGAAGACTTGACTTGGACAGTGAGGGATTGCTGCTTTTGACCAATGATAAAAGGATCAATAACCGTCTCTTAGATCCAAAAAATGGCCACAGCCGCACCTATTGGGTAGAGGTCGAGGGGGAGGTTAAAGCCGATCAGCTGCAAGCGTTGCAAAGTGGAGTGGAGATAAATGCCAGTGGTAAAAGATTTCTAACCCTACCAAGTCAGGCTGAAGTATTAACTGCAGTGTCCATTGAGGAAAGAGAACCTCCTGTCAATAGAAAGAAGCATCCCAAGACTACCTGGATGTCTATTCAGTTGAAAGAAGGAAAAAACCGGCAGGTTCGCAAGATGACAGCTAAAGTGGGTCACCCAACCTTGAGATTGCTCCGAGTTGCTATCGAGGACTTGTCATTATTTCCACTGAAACCTGGAGACATTCGTCAGATATCTCAAAAAGCACTTTTGAGTAAACTTCATCTAGACTTCGGCTGACCTTGCAACTACCAAAAGCTTTCATCGACACTCTTAATAGAACCTTTGACTCGATAGAGGTGCAGGCTATGCTAGCTGCGATCGAAGAACCTCCGATAACGAGTATCAGGATCAACAAACACAAATGGAATCAACCCGTACCACTTCAAAACATACCATGGAACCCGCAAGGGTTTTGGTTGCCTAGGCGTCCTTTTTTTACAGGAGATCCACTTTTTCATGCCGGTGCTTATTATGTTCAAGAAGCCAGCTCGATGATTTTAGGCTCAATTGTAGCTCAGTTGAAACTGATGACCCACGAGCCGATAAGAGTGCTGGATCTATGCGGAGCACCTGGAGGTAAGAGTACGGATGTGCTCAACCAGCTGCAGTCAGAAGATCTGCTGGTTACCAATGAGGTCATCCGTGCTAGGTCGTCAATTCTCAGTGAAAATATTACAAAGTGGGGAACTCCTAACGTTGTGGTAACTAACAATGATCCTGCAGATTTCAACAAGCTCGGAGGATTCTTTGATCTCATGCTTATTGATGCGCCATGTTCAGGGGAGGGGCTTTTTCGCAAAGACCCAAGGGCAATTGATGAGTGGTCTGAAGAAGGGGTAATGCACTGCTCCGCCAGACAGAAGCGCATCATAGCTGATGCTTGGGAGTCGCTCAGGGAAGGTGGATTTTTAATCTATTCTACCTGCACTTACAATCTACATGAAAATGAGGAGGTACTGGAATGGCTGAATAGCAATGCGGACGTTTCTTCAGTGACTTTGAAGATTCCTTCACACTACCACATCTCAGAGCGAAATGGCATAAAACTTTACAAAGCACTGCCTCACAGGATGCAAGGTGAGGGTTTTTCTTTCTTTGCGGTGCGAAAAGAACAAAAGACTACAACCAGCAAGATTAAGAAGATCAGAAAAGTATCTCGGTCAAAGTGGAATATACCCGGATTGGATGGAGCGCTGTATCAAGAAGGAGAGCACATCTACAAATGGTGCACGGAGCACGAGCAGGATGTGTTTCTGCTCAATTCTATGTTGAAGTGTATGAAGAAGGGAGTGCACGTGGGTGTGGAGAAAAAGAATAAGTGGGTGCCCAGCCATGAACTGGCAATGTTTGCAAATACTCCAACTCCTTTTTCAAGAGTTGATATAGATGGTGTGCAAGCAATTAAGTTTCTCAGGAAAGAACCTTTTGAATTAGAAATGCAGGGGAAAGGTTATTTTCTTGTAGTTTATCGAGGCATAGCCTTAGGTTGGATCAACTATTTGGGAAATCGCTTTAATAACCTCTACCCGACAAACTGGAGGATTATGACATCAAAATTGATCGAAAAGCCAACAGAAGTCCTAGTTTGACGTTCTATTTCCAACAAATCTAGATATTGAAACAATATGGCTAAGCTCCTTTTTAGCGCTTGCATTGCGCTCATTTTTCTCAATTGTACTTCGACAGCTGACCAACGTGATATTCCGGAAGATATCCATTCCGCAGAAGTCGAGGCCGATACGGCTATTTTTGGAAATGGATGCTTTTGGTGTACCGAGGCAGTATTTCAACAAGTTGAGGGAGTGCTAAGCGTGACCTCCGGTTATTCAGGTGGCGATGTTAAAAATCCGACTTACAGACTTGTATGCACTGGCACTACCGGACATGCCGAAGTAGCAAGGTTAATCTATGATCCTAAGAAAATCAGTTTTGAGGAGCTTTTGGAGATATTTTGGAAAACACACGATCCAACCACGCTAAACAGGCAAGGTAATGATGTTGGCCCTCAATATAGATCAGCTGTTTTCTACCTCAATGATGAGCAGGAGCGCAAAGCTACAGCCTACAAGAAGAAGTTAAACGATGCGGGTATATGGACCAAACCTATCGTCACGGAGATTACGGCTTTTACCAATTTTTACGAAGCTGATGATTACCATCAAAACTATTACAACCTCAACCAGTCTCAGCCTTACTGTCAGTATGTGATTACTCCCAAACTGGATAAGTTTGAGAAAGTGTTCGCTGACAAACTCAAAAAAAATAACTAATCAAGGTGACTACTGGATAAGGCTAAATAAAAGCAGCCATTGTTCCCTTTCTTGGGGGGGGGTAGGCATGGGTTGGAAAGATAAATGTTTTTGTTTTGATGCTAAATGGTAGTTTAGCAAACCCTCCTTCTCCGTCAGCTAGAGTTTGTAGGCGGATAGGCAAGGACGATGCTATGGTCGTCATTTCGAATCATTTTAGAATTCCTTACCTGCTATTCACGTTAATCAATGTTTCTTGTTTTTGACCCTTCTGCCACTAAAGAAATTAATGACTTGCCTGAAGGTATCGTGAATAAGCATGAAGTAGAGTACGCCGGTAAACAGCCAGATCACTAGCACATTGAACCAAACCGTATCGATCCTCCAATCAGCTATCCGTTTGATAGGAGAATAGAAATGAGCTCTGCCGTAGTCAGAGTAGGGTTCCATATAGATCGGGTCTTTCTTCTGTACAAGCATAGCATCACCGATGGAAATCTTTTTTAGCCTTGTCCTATTGGTGACGATATCGTTCAGGCCTTTGTTGAAATAATCCTGTTTCAATAGATTAAATGATTCTTTACCTAGCTCATCCACTAAAGCCTGGTAAATAGAATCTTTCCTTGCAGATGCTACCGAATATTGATTACGAAACTCTCTCTTGAGGTTTTCAAAATAAGTTTTAGTTCGCTCTCCTATGACAGCATTGAAATAATCAGGATTCAATGAAGTAATCAGCGGGAAGGGTCTGATATCAAATCGGCGAGTAAGGAATCGTATTTCATTTCGCAGAAGTGCAAGTTCCCAAGCGTAATCCTGATAGTCAATGGTCGAATCGGATAACTGCTGTAGCACACCTTCGATCCTGGGTATGGTATAGTTGGTTTGGAATGATGCGTCGCTCATTTCCTTTTCCGTATCATAGAAGTATTTTTGGTACTTGTTGTGTTTAAATTGTGCTACGGCCAGTGCCTCATAGGACCATCTGGAAACCATGAGATCACCTACTACAGGGACATAAGTTTTGTTGGTAAACTTCTGGTGGAGATCATCGAATCGTATCATTGCACCACCCAGCAGCAATTGTGGTACTAATATGAATGGGATAAGAATATAGATCGTAATGATGGAGTTTAGCGCTGAAGAAATATTTAATCCTACCAAGTTGGCAAAACAAGATGTCGAAAAAAGAATGACCCAGTATAAGAGTCCAAGGCCTTTTATTTCCAGAATAAGGCTACCAACACTCACAAACAAGATCGTTTGCAAAGCAGAAAGACCAAATAGAAAAAGGATCTTTGAGTTGAGGTAACTAATACGACTGAGGTTGAGAAACGACTCTCGTTCCAGTATACGGCGATCTTTGAATATCTCCTCTGCACTTACAGACATCCCCATGAAGAGGGATACTACTACTGACATGAATAGAAATACTGGAAGGTTCTTGTTATCAGCAAATACAAAGCTGCTGCTCTCTGTATACTTCGAAAAGTAACCTAGTATCAGGGCCAATACCGGAGGTTGAAATAGATTGATGAGGATGTATTGTTTATTGGCCAACTTAGAGAGAAAATTCCGATGGCTGAATATCGTCAATTGCCTGAGTCTTCCCGGAATATTAAAGTTGGATGGGGGTAGTCTTTCGTCATAGCGAGTCCTTTTCAGCTTAGACTCGATGTTTTCTCTGTACTTAACATACCAATTCTTAGGCGAAACTCTTCTTTTGGAGGTAGCATTACCCTTGTCATCGATCTCCTTGGCTTCAATGATCTGCAGTACCTGCTCCGGGATGACATTGCCACATCGCTGGCATTCGCTTTCGGCAGCATTGACCTGGGTACTCATCGTCTTAAAATAGACCACCGCATCAATGGGGTTGCCATTGTATATGGGAAAGCCTCCCTTGTCTAATAACCAAAGCTTATCTAGCAGCTTGAAGATATCCGAAGAGGGTTGGTGGATGATGGCAATGACCAGCTTGCCTTTTCGAGCCAAATCTTTCAGAAGCCACATCACCTTCTCCGAATCCATAGAAGAAAGCCCCGATGTAGGCTCATCTACAAAGAGTACTGCTGGCTCGCGCATCAATTCTAAAGCGATATTGAGTCGCTTGCGCTGACCACCACTGATGGTTTTATTTAAGGGGTCTCCAACTTGTAAGTCTTTGATCTCCAATAGGTCGAGATCTTCCAGTACTTTATTTACTGTTTTTTCTATCAAAGAAGGAGAGAAGTCACTAAAGCAGGTTTGGGCATTAAAATACAGGTTTTGATAAACGCTGAGTTCTTCAAAAAGCAAATCATCCTGGGGTACATAGCCAATCACTCCTTCGCGTCCGGCTCTCTGAATAGAGTGTCCGTTGATGTGTACTCTTCCTTTGCTGGGTTCTATTTTACCATTCAGTAAGTTGATCAGTGTAGATTTCCCTGTTCCGCTACCGCCCATGATTCCTACAAGATGCCCGGACTCTTCAGAGAAGTTGAATTTCTGAATCCCATTGCTACTATTCTTGAAATGAAACTCCAGGTCCTCGCCGCTGAGGACTATTTTGACTTTAGTCTTATCTTTTAAGAATTGCTTGGTGATCTCCGTTTCGTAGATCGATTCGATATTAGGTCCTTTGATGATAGACCCCGGCTTCAGGAAGTAAGCCTTTTTAGGGATAATCTTGTTGCCCTCTAGATAGAGGTTTAATGGGCCTTCATATTTGAAAACAAAGGTTTCCACACTTTCAATCTGTAGGACCAGCAGCCTCCCATAGAAGTTTTCCACATACATGTGTCGAAACTTACTAGCACCAGGTACCTTTGCTACTTTTTTTCGCATCATCCAAGCCACCTCTTCAGGCCATTCCGTCATCTTGTTATCGATCTCAAGCCCTCTTTTGTGGTCAATCTCTTTGCCTTCTTTGTCAAAAATGAATGACTTGATGTTTTTGACCTCCTTTTGCTCCAGGTTCAGGTTCATCGCTACTAGCGAAGCAAACTCACTTTCCTTCGCTGAGACTTTGTCATCAGCTTGAATAAGTTCTAGCAGTTGGATGAATACCGTGATCCGTTGGCTTTGCTCCAGTTCCTTTGCTAGTTGATTGCATATCTTCGCGATTTGAATGATACTGGTCGAGTCTATGCCTAGCTCATGATTGCCTGCAGGATTCAGGTTTGCTTCCTTGTAAAAGGATAAGTAGTCGTAAAAAAGCTTTAAGTATTCGTTGGTGAGTTCCTGGTTGAGCGTTTTTTCCAGGTATGGCTTCACGATAATTTTGCCAGAATCTTGCTCAAAACTTTCTTTGACACTTTCGAAAATTGCGAACAGATGCACTAAGGCATTTACAATCGATTCACTCATAAGGCTAAAATAAGAAAAGAGGGTGAAGAGCTTCTAAAAATATTGAGTAGGAGAGAACAAAAAGGACATCAACTTAAATAAGAAAACCCAGTAGGAGGTACACCAGAAAACTGAATGTGCCAGCCAAAAGAGAATAGGGTAGTTGAGTTAAGGCATGTGCCATGTTGTTGCACCCTGTTGCCAAGGCTGAAAGAATAGTAGCATCGCCATAGAAGCAGGCATGTGATCCAAAAGCCCTGATGTAAATGACAGCACTAAATCAAATGTTGATCTGGTTAAGAAAGTACATCAAGGATGTTTGGATCAGGGGTTGCTTATGTTACTTTGTACTAGTTACCAGGGAGGTTTTACAATTGATACCAATTTCAGTCGTTGCCTCGAAGCAAATTCAAGGGGCTGTTGGTTTTTTTAAAAAAGCATTGGTAGCATTGCAGTCACCATATTTCATCGCCATTTACTAACTATTAAATACTCAAATCAAGATGACTGACAAAAAATATGATTCTATAGTTATTGGAGGTGGAATAGTGGGGCTATTCTGTGCATATTACCTCGGTAAAAAAGGTCATTCTGTTCTGATCCTGGACAAAGGTCCTTTGGAGCAAGCCAGTTCGCATGGCAACTGCGGCTTAGTGAGTCCCAGTCATATTATGCCGCTCAATAGTTATGAGTTGATAGTAAAATCAATTGGTTGGCTTTTCAAGAAAGATGCACCATTTCATATCAAACCTCAACTTGATCCCAGGTTTATTAAGTGGTCATTGCAATTTGTACAAAATGCCTCAGGTAAGAACGTTTACAAGAATGCCCAAGCCATTCACGACATTATTATCAGTTCAAGATCACTTTTTGCTGAAGTTATAGAACAGGAAAAAATTGATTGCCATTGGTCAGCCGATGGTATTCACTTTGTTTTTAAGTATAAAAAAGGCTTTGATCAGTACAAGGATACTAATGACTATACCAGTCAGTTTGGAGTGAGTGCACAGCCAATAGCCGGCCGCGAAATCCACGAAATAGAGCCTGCATTGCAAGATGATGTATACGGTTCTTGGTTTTATGACATCGATGCCTGGCTTAAACCCAGTGAGTTAGTAGCAGAGATGCGGAAGATACTGGCTAAAAATAATGTTGATATACTCCAAGGTCAGGAGGTAACTAATTTTGAAAATAGCACAAGCTCGATAGAAACGATTACTACAAAATCAGGAGATACATTTGCTGGTCAGAACTATATACTGGCTACTGGTGCCTGGTCCCCTTTGCTGGGGGATCAGCATGGTCTGAAATTGCCCATCATCCCGGGCAAAGGATATAGTATCACCATGAAATCTCCATCCATCGTACCTCAGGCACCATGCATCATGATGGAAAGAAAAGTAGTTG
>JAHCMJ010000072.1 GCA_019192485.1 Cyclobacteriaceae bacterium HetDA_MAG_MS6
GTTGGGAAACTACGATAGGGCTATCGATGCTTACGATTATGCCATAGCTATTGAGGAAGGTTTCAGTAGCGCTCATTTCAACTTGGGCAATGCTTATATGAACAAGGAGAATTTTGATAAAGCGCTGGACTGCTACCTCAAGACCCTTGAAATCGAAGGCCCATCTGCGGAAATATATTGTCATATCGGAGCCGCATATGAAAAGTTGAATCAATTTGACCTCGCCACCAAGTACTATAGGAAAGCTACAAAAATCGATCAAATGTATCATGAGGCATGGTTTGGACTGGGAGTGTCGCTTTCACTGCAAGAAAAATGGTACGAGGCCATACATTTCCTGGATCGTGCCTTGCAAATTGACTCCAAAAACGGCCTTTATTGGAAAGCTAAGGCAGACGCCGAATATCGGACCGGGAATATAGTCTCAGCGATGGATGCCTATGTGGAGGCATGCGAACTAGACCCAGCGGATGTTCAGATATGGTTGGATTGGTCATTTGTTTATTTTGAGCAAGGAGATTTTGAGAATGCTTTGGCTATTGTTGATGGAGGCCTTCGAGAATTGCAGGACAATGCTGACTTAATGTATAGAAGTGTGGTTTACTTGATTTCTCAGGGCAAGTACAAAGAGGCATTTAATCGCCTTGAAATGTCATTGGTTTTAGATTTTGATGCACATGAGCAGTTGTTTGAGTTTTTCCCTAATCTTCAAACGCAGAAAGCACTTTTCAAGATCATCGACCAATACAGAAAAAACGATTAGTAATTCCGCACGTTTCATTAGAATTATTCATTTTTGGGGCTTCGTTTAAAAAGACTCTCAAGACGGAATGAATTTTCACCTTAATAATTTACCCGAGAGAACGGCTAAGCCTCGGGATGTAGGGTTTACTATGGTCATGGATAAAGGGCTGAGCTTAAGAGAAGCGGAAGACCTTATTGAAATCAGCGGCGATTATATTGATATTGTCAAGATGGGGTGGTCAACTTCCTATGTGACACCTATATTCAAAGAAAAAGTAGAGCTGTTCAGGTCAGCGGGAATTCCTTGCTATTTGGGAGGTACATTGTTTGAGGCCTTTGTGGTCCGTGATCAATTTGAGGACTACAGAAAAGTTCTGGATCAGTATAAGCTAGAATATGCCGAAGTGAGTGATGGGTCCGTAGAAATGAATCACGATGATAAGTGTGAATTTATAAGTACACTCTCCAAGCAAGTAACTGTACTTAGTGAGGTAGGCTCCAAGGATGCAGCCAAGATCATTCCACCCTACAAGTGGATCGAACAAATGCAGACAGAGCTTGACGCTGGCGCTTGGAAAGTCATCGGTGAGGCAAGAGAAGGTGGGAATGTAGGCCTTTTTAGAGATTCCGGAGAGGTCCGCCAGGGACTGGTAGAGGAAATTCTTACGAAAATCCCTACGGAGAAGATTATATGGGAAGCACCGCAAAAGGCGCAACAAGTATGGTTCATCAAGCTTTGTGGTGCCAATGTCAACCTTGGCAATATCGCTCCAAATGAAGTCATTCCTTTGGAGACCATAAGGTTGGGTCTGCGAGGTGATACATTCAGTCATTTCATTGGAGAATAGCGGATGAGGCCAATTATTTCCTGGATACTGAAAGGAATGGCAATGGGCGCAGCCAATGTCATACCGGGGGTATCTGGCGGAACTATAGCCTTTATCACAGGTATTTACGAACGACTGATCAATGCGCTCAAACAATTTGATCTAAGGGCATTGCGTTTTTTGCTGAAAGGAGATTTTAAGGTTTTTGTCTCCTATGTAGATCTTGCTTTTATGGCTAGTATATTCCTCGGAATAGCAGTAAGTATACTTAGTCTAGCCAAGGTCTTAGAGCTTGCCTTTAGGTACTATGAGACTTTGACATTATCCTTTTTTTTTGGTCTCATACTAGCTTCCATCGTAGGTGTTGGTCAGCAGGTCAGTAGATATAACTTGTCAACAATTGTCGCATTTGTAGTTGGACTTGCCATAGCGATGTCTGTAGCGTTTTTACCACCAGCACCTGCTAATGAAAATATAGTCTATGTATTGATCTGCGGGATAGCAGCATCAGTTAGCATGATTTTGCCTGGACTATCAGGCTCCTACGTGATCTTACTGATGGGCAATTATGTTGTGGCCTTGGAAGCTGTCAGTAGTCTGAATTTTGCATTTCTGATCCCGCTACTGTTAGGTTGTGTCTTGGGGTTAGTACTATTTTCCAGGATTCTGTCTTATTTATTCAAACACTACAAAGATGCTACTATAGCATTGCTTACAGGGTTTGTTGCAGGATCGCTATTAATCATCTGGCCTTGGAAGACTACAGACTATGTAGAGCTAAATGGTAAAATGAAAGCCACCGGCTATAATTGGAATTGGCCAGTGCTAGATTTCAATCTTTTCATCTCTTTGACTCTTATAGTCTTAGGCTTTTTAGTGGTTTGGTGGATTGATAAGAGGGGTAGTACACCTGAAAACCAATAGTATTCTATCTCAGAATACGCTTTTTGATTTATTTTAGAGGACAAGCTTTTTTAGCAGGCTTTTACCACAAAAAAGAATGAAACGTTACGGTCTCGTCGGTTATCCACTAGGACATTCCTTTTCCAAAAGATTTTTTTCAGAGAAATTTAAAAAGCTTGGATTAACGGACACACACAAATACGACCTCTTTGAGCTAGAGTATCTCAAAGATTTTCCAGCAATCTGGGAAAGAAATTCGGATTTGGAAGGTGTCAATGTGACTATACCACATAAAATCAACATCATACCTTTTCTAGATCAGCTAGATGCAAGCGTACATAAGGTGGAGGCCGTCAATGTGGTCAAGAAAAAGAATGGCAAGTTGGTGGGATATAATGCCGATTACATTGGGTTCAAGAAATCATTGAAAAATTGGCTTCCCGACTATGATGGAAGTGCACTGATTCTTGGTAGTGGCGGTTCGAGCAAAGCAGTCCAGATAGCATTGGATGAGTTGAGCATTCCTTATGAAATCGTATCACGGTTCAAGGATAAGGGCGAGCATTTGTACACACATCTGATCAAGGATCCGGTAATTATGGAAGAGAATAATCTTATCATCAATACTACGCCGATAGGGCTTTTTCCTGATGTAAATGATGGGCCGCCAATACCATATGACCAGATTACTGACCAGCACTACTTGTATGATCTTATCTACAACCCTGAAGTCACTTACTTTATGAGAGTTGGTGGGGAGCAGGGAGCCAAGGCCAAGAATGGAATTGAAATGCTGGAGTTGCAGGCGGAAAGAACCTGGGAGATTTGGAATTCTATTGATATGTAAAGTTTGAGTTGACAGGAAGGCAGCAGGGATGGATTTTGAATTGACATCAGAATATGAACCAACGGGAGATCAGCCTAAGGCGATCACTCAATTAGTTGAAGGTATACAAAACCAGGAGCCAGCTCAGACACTTTTGGGAGTTACTGGTTCGGGCAAGACCTTTACCATGGCCAACCTGGTCGCCGAAATTCAGAAACCAACATTGGTTCTTAGCCACAATAAAACGTTAGCAGCCCAATTATATGGGGAGTTTAAAAACTTCTTTCCCAATAATGCCGTGGAGTATTTCATCTCCTATTACGACTACTATCAACCGGAGGCATACATCCCAACGACAAACCTGTATATCGAGAAAGATCTATCAATCAATGATGAGATAGAAAAGCTTAGGCTAAGTGCGACCTCCTCTCTGTTATCGGGGCGTAGGGACGTATTGGTTGTGGCGTCAGTTTCATGTATTTATGGTATAGGGAATCCTGAAGAGTTTGGTAAAAATGTAATCAGAGTCCAGGAAGGCGATACCATTCCTAGAAACCGGTTTTTGTTTAGCCTGGTTGAAATACTATATAGCAGGACGGAAGCCGAATTCAAGCGAGGAACGTTTCGGGTCAAGGGTGATACTGTTGATGTCTTTGTTGCCTATGCGGATTTTGCATATCGGTTTATCTTTTGGGGGGATGATATTGAAGCTATACAACGTATAGATCCCGTTTCCGGTACTAAGATATCTGATGAGCGAATCGTCACTATTTTTCCGGCAAACCTATTTGTGACGGGCAAAGATCAATTACAAACTGCTATTCGGGAGATTCAGGATGATATGGTAACTCAGGTGCAGTTTTTCGAGGACGAACGCAGGTATATGGAAGCCAAAAGGCTTAAAGAACGTACCGAGTTTGACCTTGAGATGATCAGGGAAATCGGCTACTGCTCAGGTGTTGAAAATTACTCAAGGTATTTTGATCGACGCAATGCAGGCTCCAGGCCTTTCTGTCTTTTAGATTATTTCCCTGATGACTATCTCATGCTGATTGATGAGAGTCATGTGACTATCCCTCAAGTCAGAGGTATGTGGGGAGGGGATAGGAGTCGGAAAGTGAATCTGGTAGATTATGGATTTCGATTACCTTCTGCTCTGGA
Organism: Cyclobacteriaceae bacterium HetDA_MAG_MS6; assembly: GCA_019192485.1. GTDB lineage: Bacteria > Bacteroidota > Bacteroidia > Cytophagales > Cyclobacteriaceae > MS6. The sequence goes on from JAHCMJ010000072.1 coordinate 4,462, forward strand.
CAACAGACCCTTGACCTTCAATGAGTTTGAGGAAATGCTCAATCAGGTAGTGTTTGTGAGTGCGACACCAAGTGAGTATGAACTTCGAAAATCTGAAGGAGTCGTTGTTGAACAACTTATTCGACCTACGGGCCTTCTTGATCCTATCATTGATGTGCGTCCAAGCCTTAATCAAATTGATGACCTGATGGAGGAGATCCAGCAGCGCATAGAGATGGAGGACCGCATTTTGGTTACTACGCTTACCAAGCGAATGGCCGAAGAGCTCACTAAGTTTCTGGTAAAAGCTGGTGTCAAAACTCGCTACATTCATTCGGAGGTAGACACATTGGACAGAGTAGAGATACTTCGAGAATTGAGATTGGGGGTTTTCGATGTATTGGTGGGAGTCAACCTGCTAAGAGAGGGGCTGGATCTTCCAGAAGTTTCTTTGGTAGCCATTCTGGATGCTGATAAAGAGGGATACTTGAGAAACGAAAGATCGTTGGTACAAACCATTGGCAGAGCAGCTCGAAACGATAGAGGTCTGGTGATCATGTATGCAGATAAAGTGACCGGTTCGATGCAACAGGCCATCGACGAAACCAACCGCAGGCGGAGTATTCAGCAGGCCTACAACGAAGAGCATGGGATCACTCCCACCACTGTGAAGAAGGACCGCGAGGCAATACTGAATCAGACCGGCGTAGCAGATAAGAAAAAAGGCTCCAAAAAGTACTATATCGAGGAGATGCAAACTGTTGCAGCAGACCCAGTTGTTGCTTACATGGACAAGGACCAGCTGTCTAAGCTTGCGGCACAAACCCGAAAGGAGATGGAAAAAGCCGCAAGAGATCTTGATTTCATGGAGGCTGCCAGATTGCGTGATGAGCTTATGGAGATCGAGAAGATGATTAAGGAGAAATAATTTTTCTACCCGCAAGTTTTTTCTCTCTACCACATCTAATGACTACTTATCCCGAATTATGAGGCTATTTGCATTCATCTTTTTGTACATGATTTCCAAGCTCTTGTTGGCGCATGATGTACGTATGGCTGTTTTCGAAATCAGCGAAAAAAACAATGCTTTTGATCTTTTTGTCAGATTTGATAGGGAGGATTTACTGATTGCGCTTCGTGAATATTGTCCTGACTACAACCAATTGACTGACTGCTTTGTGGAATACATGGATTCCAACCTAAATCTTCAATTTAATGGTCAACCTGTAGAATTAGTTTACGATAAACATCTTTTCGAGCAGGACTTTGTTGAGCTTAATTTTCAACTCAAGACCTCTGAAAGCCTTGTAAAAACTATCAAAGTAGAGAATACGTGTATGATCCAAAGCATGGAAGGACATCTGAATATCGTGAAGTCCATGCTGAATGGTCGGTCTCGTTCTTTTAGGTTAGATAAGGATAGGGTAGAAACTATTATCAGATATTAAAAACGAGTCATGAAAAAAATTTTTTACAATGTAGCCTTCGTATTGATTACTTATTCCGTTCTTCTTTTTTCTTGCAATGAAGAGGAAGATCCTGACCCATTTGAAGCTACCGTTTCCATCAGCGCGAGTGATGCGTCGGCAAATGAAGAGGGCCCTGATGATGGTGAGTTTACGGTTTCCTTAAGCCAGAGTAATGCTTCTGGAGGAGCACTAACCATTTCGTATACCGTGTCAGGCAGCGCTACAGCAGGTGCTGATTTTACTCAATTGACTGGCAGCGTTACCTTGGCTGAAGGAAGTAGCTCCACTGCGATTCCAGTACAAGTTATTGACGATTCGGAAGATGATGATGATGAAACGGTCATCGTAACTATAACCACTTCTAACCTACCGGATGGTGTTTCGGCTGGAGGTGCCACCTCTGCCACGCTGACTATTACTGATAATGATGATAGTGGTGGTCAAACAGGAGGAGGCAATACAATTACAGTAGTGGCATCAGATGCTGAAGGGACAGAGGGTAGCGATGATGCTGAATTCTCCATCTCGCTTTCTTCCAATAATACATTGCCTCAAGACATAGTGCTAAACTACACCATTGGAGGGACAGCTAACGAAGGCACAGACTATGCTACTTTACCCGGTAAAGTCACTATTTCAATGGGGTCTAGCGCTGCAAAAGTCACGATTGATATTATTGATGATGATGAACAAGAAATAGATGAAACGGTCATCTTGACAATCGAAACCGCACCTCCTGGCATAACGATTGGTAACTCTTCTTCCGCTACCATCACCATAAAAGATAATGGCGATACTGGCTCAGGTACAGGTACTACTTGTGCGAATGATAATTCTATAGATCAGGAGAATTTCGCTTGCACGACTTCTGCTGGAGTGGCAAGCTCTTATTCTGAATCGATATCAGGTGGTAATCGTACGATAACTGCCAATGGGGTACCCGATCATGATTACCGGATTCAGATACCACAGTTAGTACAGGACATTAATGCTGAAACTCGAGTTTATGTAGTAGATACTCAACCAACGGCTGCTGCATCTTCAACTAGCTTAACCAATAGTGGAAAACCTATTTGGGTATTTGGTATAGCGTTGAATGGAGTGAAAATAGATCCTGCCCCTGCAGAGCCATTCATTTTCACAGACGGATCTGGTGAATATGTTTGGGATTGGGTTTTTGAGCCAACGAATAATATGGAAGCCGTGGGTTTAGATTGTGCTATAGCTCATTTTCAGCCAGATGGCCAGTATCATTACCATGGAGACATGGCTATCTACGCAGATCAGTTATTGGCCGGATTGGGAGCTGGGACCGCTGCTCCTTCCGAAGCTGTACAGATCGGTTGGGCAGCTGATGGGTATCCGATCCTATATAAGTATGGGCCAAACGCCAATGGAGTCTTTGAGAAGCTATCATCTAGCTATCAACTAAAAGAAGGCGAACGACCAGGAGATGGTGACTCCGAGCCTTGTGGAGAATACAATGGTAAGTATACCAATGACTATACCTATGTGGCGGATGCCGGTGATCTTGATGAGTGTAATGGTATTGCTCAGACTATTACATTAGGCGGTGAAACATTTGACTATTTCTACGTCATCACGGAGGAGTTTCCTGTTATATCACGATGTATAAAGGGTACACCCAGCAATGATTTCAGGTTAGGGCCTGGGTAGTCTTTGGAAGCTTAACTTATGAAAAGGCGGGTATCAATCCGCTTTTTCTTTTTGTATGCTGCTGCAATACCTTCATGGCCTTCTCTTTCACTATTTCTCCAACATTTCTGCTTTGAATTTTACTCTCCAGCCAAGAGATAATATCAAAGTACACAAAAGCCCTTTTGTCGTATTCACTTTCTGAGATAGGGAGTAGTTCTTTTCTAAGCCCTTTAAATCTTTCTACCAGCTGTTTCTCAGTTATACCTCTTGAGAGGTTCTTGATAAACTCAAGAATATGCTTTTGAAATAGGTGCAGGTCTTCTTTCTTTCGGAGAAATCTATAGGTAGACCGCATATAGTACTCCATGACATCTTGGTTGCCAAGTTCGTAGTGGGTAATCAGACTGATGATTCGGGCAAAGGAGTGTACATCTTCCCTGATGTCCATGTCGTCGGAGTTGATAATACGGTTGAGCCATTTCAGGGCATTGCGATAATTGCCGTTGCCAAAATACAAGCAGGCAATCTTGTAGAATAAGATAAGTTCGGAATGTTTATCCAACACGCCTATAAAGCCCTCAAGTTTAGATTCTATTTTTTGCATTAGCGCTACTCCTTTTGCAAAGTCTCCAACCATGAAGTAACCATTGAATTGGTGCGCGTAGATGTATTTGAAAAGGCGAATCCTAATGTTTTCATTGAGGTGAACGAGTCTGTGATTGGCAAGAGAGCGTAATTTTCTATGCGTCTTAATGAATTCATCAAACTTGATTAATCGCGCTTGCGAATTGAGTAAGTGGTTTAGCCCTCTGAGATACATTTCGAAATGATAGGAGGAGTTTGGTATCTCCTCATAGAGTTCTACCCATTTTTTGGCAAATGCATGTGTGTTTTCAAAATCCTGTATGAAACTGTAATAGCTCAGATGGATTTCAAACCACGAAAGCTTCTCACGAAGGGATAGATCTCCTTCATTCCAATCCGGCAATCTTGTGGAGAAGATGGCATTGATATATTCAAAATCACCTTTACTGCGGAGATAACCCGTTCGCAGGTAAATAGCATTTAATTCAACGGACAAGTTGGTCAGAAGATTGATGCGCGTGATCCTGTCGTTGACTTGATTGGACTCATGAACAATCTGTTGCACTCGATCCTGATTGTTTTTGCCAATAGAGTAGGGCAATAGGTTTTTTTCCCATTTTAATACTTCCAGATGTAATTCTAGGTTGTCACCTTTCTGCAAGGCCTTTTTTACTTTTTGCAGCAATTGCCAGCTTTGCTGATATAGACTGCGATCGAATAATAGCTGGATATAATCTATATTTTCACGGATCGAAATGTCATCATTAGCAGCCAGCGTATAGTCTTTCAGGCTTTGCAAGATTTTTTTATAAAGGTGTGCTTTGAGGTTACTAAACTGACTCCTACTGATCCATTGGTTTCTTTTGAGTATACGCTCCTCATCAAAGTCTGGCAGCCTATCGATTTCGTTAAACAATTTGAGATACTTAGTGCTGCTGTCATCTTTCCCACCATTTATTAGTTTGAAGTAGCGTTTTTCACTTTTCCGCATGGACTTAATCAAAGAGAATAAATGACCAGATCTGATTTTAGACATAGTAGTTAAATTAACCTTTCGATATTTAAGATAACTTTTTAATGGCTTAAAAGATTCTTTTATTAGATATTTTTCAGCATAATGCAAGATAAGTCTAGTTTTAGAAATCGTAATTAAATTCATTTCCGTTTTTGAATCTGGGGCATAGCCCGATACTTTTGATTTCGATCATTACAAAAAGAAATCTACACGTATCAATGGCAGGGAAAACCTTGTTTGAAAAAGTTTGGGACGCTCATGTCGTCCACTCGCGGGAAAACTACCCCGACCTTATATATATTGATAGGCATTATATTCATGAGGTTACTTCACCTCAAGCATTTGATGGACTTCGCAAAAGAGGTATACCTGTTTTTAGACCATCTCAGACTTCTGCTACTGCAGATCACAATGTGCCCACTCTCAATCAGCATCTACCTATAGCTGAGCCACTTTCAAAATTTCAAGTAGAGAAGCTCAGGGAGAACTGTGAAGAATTTGGTGTGGAGCTATACGATCTTGGCCATGAAAAGCAAGGTATAGTACACGTTATAGGACCTGATCTAGGGTTGACCCAACCAGGTATGACTATGGTTTGTGGAGATAGTCATACTTCTACTCATGGGGCTTTTGGTAGTATTGCCTTTGGGATAGGAACATCACAGGTAGAGCAGGTATTAGCGACTCAGTGTTTGCTACAGTCCAAACCTAAAACGATGAAGATTGAGGTCAATGGCACTTTAGGTAAAGGTGTTACAGCTAAAGACATCATTCTCTATATCATTTCCAAACTTTCCGCCGCAGGTGGTACCGGGTACTTTGTAGAGTATGCAGGATCCGCTATTACTTCACTTTCGATGGAGGGTCGCATGACAATCTGTAATATGAGTATTGAGATGGGAGCACGTGGAGGCATGATCGCGCCTGATGAGACTACATTCGAATATATGAAGGGGCGTGAGTTTGCCCCAAAAGGTGCAGAATGGGATAAGGCATTAGAGAAGTGGAGGCAATTGCCAAGTGATGGTGATGCTACCTATGATAAAGTAGTCGTTTATCAAGCTGAAGATATAGAGCCGATGATCACTTATGGTACCAATCCAGGTATGGGGGTAGGTGTATCCCAAGAGATTCCGGAGGTGGCCGTCAACGGTACCACCAAGGATATGGAAAAGTCATTGTCTTACATGGGGTTAGAACCTCGTAAGTCGCTGAAAGGAAAGAAAATTGACTATGTCTTCATAGGTAGCTGTACTAACTCCAGGATCGAAGATCTACGCCAGGTTGCTGATTTTGTGAAAGGCAAGAAAAAGGCCGAAGATGTCAATGTTTGGATTGTTCCAGGTTCTAAAAGAGTTGAAGAACAAGCTAAGGCCGAAGGACTTGACCAGGTATTCGACTCAGCTGGATTTGAGTTGAGACAACCAGGTTGTTCTGCATGTCTTGGGATGAATGAAGATAAAGTGCCTGCCGGGAAATATTGCGTCTCCACCTCCAACAGAAACTTCGAAGGACGGCAAGGACCAGGGGCAAGAACTTTGCTGGTAAGTCCATTGATGGCTGCTGCCGCGGCGGTGAAAGGCGAAATTGTTGATGTACGTGAACTGATCTAGATTATGGCTTTTGAAACTTTAACTTCCACTTGCGTTCCACTTCCGATTGAAAACATCGATACCGATCAAATCATACCTGCACGTTTTTTGAAGGCAACTACCAGGGAAGGTTTCGGAGAGAATCTTTTCCGTGACTGGCGGTATGACAAAGCCGATCAACCTACCGATTTTGTTTTGAACAATTCGGAGTATTCTGGAAAAATACTGGTAGCAGGCAAAAATTTTGGATGTGGATCGAGCCGTGAACATGCCGCTTGGGCTATCAAGGATTATGGCTTTCAGGTAGTCATATCCAGCTTCTTCGCAGATATATTCAAAGGCAATGCACTGAACAATGGCTTATTGCCACTGCAGGTCTCCGATGCCTTTCTTGATGAGATTTTCCAGACTATTTCTAATGACAAGCACGCAACAATCAAGGTGGATCTGGAAGCCCAGACTGTAACCATCGTAGAAAGTAATAAGGTGGAGTCATTTGAGATCAATGAATACAAGAAAATGTGCCTGATCAATGGTTATGACGACATTGATTACATCCTAAGCTTGAAGGACAAAATTGAGGCTTATGAAAAAGTAAGCTGAAAACTTGAAAGATGGTAACTAGCAAACCGATACAATATCAGCAAATTCTTAGCCGATCCAAAGAACTAGGTTTTGACATGGTATCTGATGAATCAACAGGGACCCTCTTGAGGTCATTGGTGACATCAAAACCCTCAGCTAACATCTTGGAATTGGGGACGGGTACCTGCCTAGCATTATCATGGATACTATCCGGAATGGACAATGACTCCAAAGTCACCTCTGTGGACAACGATGAGCGGCTCTTGCGGGTCGCGAAAGAATTTTTGGGCAGCGATGAGCGGGTAAAACTAATATGCAAGGACGGGAAGGATTGGATTGATCAATACAAAGGCCGGTCGTTCGATTTGATATTCGCTGATACCTGGCCCGGTAAGTACAGCGAATTGCCAGCATTATTGGATTTGCTTGAGGTAGGCGGTCTGTATATAATAGACGATATGCTTCCACAGCCGAATTGGCCTGAAGGGCATGATAAAAGCGTTGAGAATCTTCTTGATACGTTGGAGAAACGTGACGATTTGAATCTTTCCAAGATAGAGTGGTCCACAGGAATAGTAATTGCATCAAAAAAATATTAAGCACAACATATCTAGTACATTTAAAATGGCAGAAAAGAATATAATCGTATTACCAGGAGATGGAATAGGTCCGGAAGTGACGGCTTGGGGTAGAAAAGTATTGGAAGAAGTGGCAAGTCGTTTTGGGCATACATTTCATTTTGAAGAAAAACTGATAGGTCACGCTGCCATTGAGGCCACCGAAACTCCTTTACCGGATGATACGCTGGAGGCGTGCAAAAAGTCTGATGCGATTTTATTGGGTGCCGTTGGTCATCCTATGTATGATAATGACCCCAGCCGAAAGGTGCGACCGGAGCAGGGGTTGCTAAAAATCAGGAAGGAGCTGGGTCTATATGCCAATATTCGACCTATCATTATTTTCGATGAATTGATTCATGCCTCTAGCCTCAAGTCTGAACTATTGAGAGGAGCTGATATTCTGTTCTTTAGAGAACTGACAGGGGGTATATACTTCGGTGAGCCGAGGTATAGAAGTGATGATGGTCAGATAGCTGTAGATACTTTGAAGTATTCCAAAATGGAAGTAGCACGTATCGCCCGTAAAGCTTTCGAAGCGGCTATGACCAGGAATAAAAGAGTACATTCTGTTGATAAGGCAAATGTCCTGGAGTCGTCTCGACTCTGGCGAGAGACGGTCAATGAAGTTGCTCAGGACTTTCCCGAGGTTGAGTTGATTCACATGTTCATAGACAATGCTGCTATGCAATTGATTCGACAGCCGAAGCAGTTTGATGTGGTCGTCACAGGAAATATGTTCGGAGATATTCTCACCGATGAGGCATCCCAAATAGCCGGCTCCTTAGGAATGTTGCCTTCTGCATCCGTGGGTGACCATACTGGTATTTACGAGCCGATCCATGGATCCGCTCCGGATATTGCCGGGCAAAAACTTGCCAATCCTTTGGCGACCATTCTGTCTACAGCCTTGATGTTGGATATTTCTTTTGGCTTGAAGGAGGAGAGTCAAAGTGTCATCGATGCCGTAGATCAGATTTTAAAGGAAGGTTGGCGAACAAAAGACATTTCCAGCGATGAGACACCAGCAGATCATGTGCTGGATACAGATGAGATAGGAAACAAAGTTGTACAACATATAATCTCTCCAGTAGAGGCCTAACCATGAGTGATAAAGTATACATTTTTGATACGACCCTTCGGGATGGTGAGCAAGTCCCAGGATGTCAGTTGTCCACCCCCGAAAAAGTTGAAATAGCTAAGGAACTTGAGATTCTTGGTGTTGACGTAATAGAGGCCGGCTTCCCCATATCCAGTCCGATGGACTTCAATTCCGTAGTGGAAATCTCTAAAGCAGTTAGCGATCCGATCATTTGTGCACTGACTCGATCCGTGGAAAAAGATATTGACTTTGCGGCGGATTCCTTAAAGTATGCCAAGCGAAAGCGTATACATACAGGAATAGGCACTTCTGAGTACCACATCAAATATAAGTTTAAGAGTGATCAAGAACGTATCTTGGAGCGTGGAGTAGCTGCTGTTAAGTATGCAAAGAAATTTGTAGAGGATATAGAGTTCTACTGCGAGGACGCAGGTCGCACGGACAATGAATACCTGGCTAGGGTAGTCGAAGCAGTGATCAAGGCGGGAGCTACCGTAGTGAATATTCCCGATACTACAGGATATTGCTTGCCAGATGAGTATGGAGAGAAAATTAGGTTTCTGAAAGAAAATGTAGGTAACATTGCCCAGGCTATTATATCCTGTCATTGTCACAATGACCTTGGTCTGGCTACTGCTAATACGGCTGCTGGAGTGGTCAATGGAGCCAGGCAAGTTGAAGTCACCATCAATGGTATCGGTGAACGTGCTGGCAATACCTCGCTAGAAGAGATTGCAATGATCCTCAAAACGCACAAGGACCTGGATTTGCACACTAATATCAATAGCACACATCTCTATTCCTTGAGCTTGCTTGTCAGCAAAATGATGCGAATGCCTGTCCAGCCTAATAAAGCAATCGTCGGTAGAAATGCTTTCGCGCACTCCTCTGGTATACACCAGGATGGCGTTATTAAACATCGAGAAAACTATGAGATCCTGGACCCGGAAGATGTAGGTATTCCGCAGTCCTCTATCATTTTGACGGCCAGAAGCGGTAAAGCTGCCTTGAAGTATCACTTGGAAAGGTTGGGGTATGATGATCTCGACAATGATAGGGTCGAGGAAGTATACGAAGCTTTCTTGAAGATGGCCGATGAGAAGAAAGATATCAACGATGATGATTTGATCATCCTCGTAGAGGGAAAATTACCCGATGGTGGATTGGAGTTGCAAAATGTACAGATCATGTGTGGTGACTCAGTGATGCCGTCAGCTACCGTAGAGTTGAAGCTAAACAACGAAACCGTTCATGCTACAGCTATGGGCGTCGGGTCCATCGATGCAGCTTTCAATGCAGTAGATAAAATTGTAAATGATACCCTTTTGCTGGACGAGTTTCTGGTGCAGTCCATGGGAGATCGCAAGGATTTAGGAAAAGTACACATCCGAGTGAAACATGATGATGGTATCTATCATGGATTTGGCGTACACCAAGATGTGATCATTGCCTCAGTAAAAGCATATGTAGACGCTATCAATAAGGTGACATCCTTGAAGCGCAGGCACAAGAAAAGCGCCTAAAGTCGACGAAGCACAAATGTGACCTGTCCCGGGCTATTGGGGCGCGTTAGTTTGTGTTCTCGACCATCTAGCTCGATGATGTTCCAGATTTCGTTTACATTGTCTTTGGTGATGGTGAGTTGTGTTTTATCAACTGATAGAATCCACGATCCGACGATCCCTGGAGGGTCTGAGGCCCGCATTTGGTCCTGCCTTCATTTTCCTCGTACCGCCCACCTTGGTAGTAAGTAATGGTATTATCTGTAACGCACTCATCCAAGATCAGTGTACCGTTGACATCCTCCAAGTCAATTTCCGCTGTAGAGATAAAATAAGACTTACCCTGATCGTCAGAGCCAGCAATGGGCTCGTCTTCCGGGACTTCCACGAAGTTACTTTCTTCACAGGAGACCAGGAAGAAAAGCAAGGAGGCAGTAGTGAGCAATAGCAATACTTTTATGATCTTCATGGTCAGGTGTTTTATACTTATTAGGCAAGTGAATAGACTTTGGCCCCCAAAAACGGTCATTTAAAACCTTTCGCATTCAGATTTGATATAGTTAGGCTATTCAGGAAACTTCATGCAAATACACAATTATAAGCATGTAATTTTCCAGTATTTTAATCCTTGATCATGAGTATACCATTCCAACTAAAATCAGTTTTTACGTGACTTGATTAAAAGAATTAAAATCATGAAAAGACTGCTTATTTTAATAGCCTTAGTCACTGTACTAGCGTGTGAGGATACTGTTGACGGACCAGAGTGTCCTGATCGTGCAAGTTGTGCGGAACCCATTGAATTGACCCAGGAATCATTGGATTCCATACGATTGGTAATCATTAATGAAGCTCAGGCATCTACATGCGGCCAAGATGCTAATTGCTTGTTCATAGGATTGGGTAGTAAGCCGTGTGGAGGGCCAAGCGAATATTTGATTTACTCCAGCAGTCTTGATACCGCTTCTATTCATAGCTTAGTCGAGTACTACAATAACTTAGATGATCAGCTAAATGAGAAACTGGGAAAACCTTCAGACTGTTCCATAGCTCCAGCTCCCGACAGTGTTGTTTGTGATAATGGTTGTGTAGCTTATCGAAATGGCAAGGCTTTCAGACAAGGTGTTTGCTGCAATTGAGCTTTGAATCATAGTTTCAACAGATGAGCTTGCACTAAAGGACCACTCTATCCGAGCGATAGCATAAAAGCCTTATCCGTAGAGCTGAAAAATTACTTGATCAAATGGGTAAAAGTTCGTAGTGGATGCAAGTTACTTTTTGATGATCTCCCTACCTTTATCTCATGTTTCAGGATACTTCGCCATTAGCAGAAAGGATGCGACCCAGGCACTTATCAGAGTTGATAGGTCAAGAACATCTGGTGGGAGAGAATGGTGTGCTTCGGAAGGCAATCGAAGGGGGTAGAGTCCCATCAATGATCCTTTGGGGACCTCCGGGTACTGGTAAGACTACGATTGCCAATATCATTGCCAATCAAGTCAAAGTGCCTTTTCATACCCTGAGTGCGATCAGTGCAGGGGTCAAGGATGTTCGTGAGGTAATCAGTAAAGTTAGACCTGGTAGCAAATCGATCCTGTTTATCGATGAGATCCATCGATTCAATAAAGCGCAACAAGATGCTTTGCTGGGAGCTGTGGAAAAAGGCGCCATAACCCTAATAGGAGCTACTACAGAGAACCCAAGTTTCGAGGTCAACTCAGCTCTGATTTCTCGTTGCCAGGTGTACACATTAAACCAATTGCAAAAGGAGGGATTAGAAAAAATTGTAGAGCAGGCGTTGTCCAGTGATGCCGAAATGAAGGAGTTAGACGTCTCACTGGACGAAACTGAAGCCCTGTTCAACCTGTCAGGAGGAGATGCACGGAAACTGCTAAACCTTCTGGAGCTGGTGATCAAGAGTGAGAATAGCAAGAAAGTCACAATCAAAAACGACAAGGTGGTAGCCGTTGCTCAAAGGAAAACGGTACTCTATGACAAAAAAGGAGAGATGCATTACGATGTCATTTCTGCTTTTATCAAGTCTATCCGGGGTAGTGATCCTAACGCAGCTGTATACTACCTGGCTAGGATGATAGAAGGAGGTGAGGATGTCAAATTCATTGCCAGGCGATTGGTCATATTAGCCTCGGAAGATATAGGCAATGCCAACCCTACGGCTCTGGTGATGGCTACCAGTGCTTTTCAGGCTGTAAATGTCATAGGTTATCCGGAGGCCAGAATTATCTTATCGCAGTGTGTGACATATCTGGCTAGCTCTGCTAAAAGCAATGCCAGCTATCAAGCCATCAATGAAGCTCAGCGAGAAATACAAAAATCCGGGGATTTGTCCATTCCCATGCAGATCAGAAATGCTCCAACTAAGCTGATGAAAGAAAAGGGCTATGGCCAAGGGTATCAATATGCCCATGCACATGACGGAAATTTTGTTGATATCGAATTCCTCCCTGAGGAGATTGCCGGAACCAAGTTTTATGACCCCGGTCAAAATCCGCGTGAAGAGGAGCTTAGAAAGTTTTTGCGAAGCAGGTGGAAAGAGAAATATGGTTACTGATCTCCATGTTAAATCCTAAAAGTAACGCCAGCACTAAAGGAGAGCATGTCAGTTTTCGAATTTTTTGGGCGTGCATTGAATTCCAGGTCATCACCTGATACCGTATTGGGATTAAAGTCTGACGATCCTACAAAATCTACACGCCAATTCTTAGTGTCTTGCGCATCGTAGAAATTGGCTCTACCTCCCTTGAGAAAATCAGTGGTAAAGTCCAGG
>JAHCMJ010000073.1 GCA_019192485.1 Cyclobacteriaceae bacterium HetDA_MAG_MS6
AATGAATGTGGTACTGCGCTCGTACACTCGAAAATGGCCTCATGGACTAGGGCAAAAGACCCCACAAGATTACTTTATCATCAAAACAATGAGACTGGGTCACAGCCGTTGGAGGGAGATGCGTCATTCGCTGATGTCAATGGTGAACGATACCCTACTCCGGCACAGCTGGATTTGATGGCAGATACTACGTCCAAACCTATCGTCATGGGGGAGTATTTCCACGCTATGGGAAATGGATCGGGCCACCTAGATGAATACTGGGAAGTAATTTACGATCATCCTAGCCTCCAAGGGGGATATATTTGGGACTGGGTCAATCAGGGTTTAGAGATGGATTTGGTGCATACACCAGATGCGTCATCAAACAACATTTCTGCCTTCCTGTCAGGAAAGCCACAGTGGTTAAAAGGTAAACACGGTCAAGGTGTAGCATTGAGTGGGATAGATGACTGGGTGGAAGTCTACAATGATGCTCAACTCAATCTGACTGGTGATGAGCTCACAATAGAGGCGTGGATATATCCCAGAGGATTTTATGGCTCCAATAGTATTGTTAGTAAGGGCCGCCAATACGAATTGGCACAATTTCATGCCGATTCGATAAGATTTGGTGTGACTACGGTAGCTGCCCGGGGGATCGGCACGGAACTTCCTGTAACAAAATACCAGGAGGTCAAAGCATTTTTGCCAGTGGATTGGAATCACAACTGGCATCATGTCGCTGGCATCATGGATGGCAATGAGCTTTCACTGATCCTAGATGGCAAGCGAGTAGCTAGGTCTCAAGTAAGTGATTATTTGAAACGATCCAGAGCACCAGTGTGCATTGGTAAAAATCATACATTACACGATGAGCAATTCAATGGTTTCCTTTCCAATGCCGTCATAGATGAAGTCGCTATTCACAAGAAGGCTCGCAATCTCGATGACCTGGGAGCTCACTTAGGTATGCCTATGGAAGATGAAAATACGGTCTTGCTTTTACATTTGGATACAGGTATTCATAATGGTAAATTCCTTTCCTACGGAGCTACGCCTACGGGGTCAGGTACTATGGACGGAATTGTCTTTTCCAATAGACAATTACAGCCAGAGGCATGGCAAATAAAAAAGAGTCATCAGCCCTTCCATCTCAAAGCAGTAGACCTTAACAAAGGCTTGTTCTCGATTGAAAATCGATATCACTTTTCGGATTTTGAGGAGATGCAGTTAAACTGGATGGTTATGGCTGATGGGCTTGAAGACCAGGGGGGTGATTTATCCATCCAATTGAGCCCAGGAGCAACTAAAACTATCAAAATACCCTTTCAACAACCAACTACTCCAAGTGCAAGACGATACCACCTGATAGTCGAGATGCGTCGCAAAGAAAGTAGTGGGTTAGTTAAAAAGGGAGCTGTTGAGGCGTTCGAAGAGTTTCCGCTACCCTGGTATTCGGAAGCGAGCATTGGTACGGAATCACAATTTGAGCCTATTGCGATAGAAAAGAGCGGTACCTTGATCAAGGTAATAGCTTCAGATGCGGAGTACATTTTCAACGAAAAGAGCGGTATGTTGGAAAGCGCATCGATATCGAAGACTCCGATTTTATCGTCCTCTACGCAATTTAATGTATGGAGAACTCCGGTAATGAATGAGTGGTCGGGTTGGGGGATATCAGAAGCTTCTCTTTGGTATGAGATGGGGTTAGATTCGTTGGTGCATGAGCTAGATGAGTTTGCTACGGTTAGTAATGAAGACGGTTCGTATACGATAAAGACTAAAATCACCTCTGTTTCTCACCTGGTCAGCCTGATCCGGTTCAAGCAAGAATATGACTACCACATCAACCCTCAAGGGCAGATGCGAGTGAAGCATAGGGTTCGGACATTTCTTGAAAAGCCAGGCTATCCGGTTTCGGAGATTCCATGGTTACCTGTAATGGGTCTGAAAGCGGCGTTGAGTCAAAACATGGATTCTTTTGAGTGGTCCGGTCCCGGTCCATTCGAAACCTATCCCGATCGAAAAACTGGAGCGCGATCAGGCCTATATTCGGAAAGTATAGGTGATTTAGCGATGCCCTACATCATTCCCCAAGATTTTGGCAATCATACCGATGTGAATTGGGTCAATTTGCGGAGTGATTCTGGCATTGGCGTTAAAATAGTAAGTGACCAACCATTCAATTTCAAGATCAATCCTTACGCTAACTTGGATGAAGCATGGTACCCTTTTCAGCTTCAGAGAAAAGAGCAAGCAACTTTTCACCTTGACTATCTTGTAACAGGATTAGGAGGCACCTCTATCCCAGTACAATCTCCCTACAGAGTATACTCGGGTGATTATACTTTTCACTGGCGAATAGAACCTCTGACAGAATAAATGCCAAGGACCAAAACTGGCGGAATTCTTAACTGCCTGTGAGAGTTAATTTTTACAGGTAATTTATGGTTATGTAGATTTGCGAGCTTATCCTTTTAAATAACTCTCATGGAAAAAACTCAAAAGCCAGCGGTAGTCTCCAAGTCCGTATTACTTCCTTTTATCCTGATCACTTCGCTTTTTGCCCTGTGGGGCTTTGCCAATGCGGTGACGGATCCAATGGTGCAGGCGTTCAAGAAAGTGTTGGAGCTATCTAACTCTCAGGCGGCTTGGGTGCAGATGGCTTTTTATGGAGGTTATTTCTGTATGGCTTTACCAGCGGCGCTTTTCGTCCGCAAGTATTCATACAAAACGGGGGTTTTGATCGGCTTGGCCTTGTATGCCGTAGGCGCGCTGATGTTTTACCCTGCAGCCACTACTGAGTTGTTTTGGTTTTTTTGTCTTGGACTCTATATTCTGACTTTTGGATTGGCTTTTCTTGAAACCACCGCCAATCCCTATATTTTGGCGATGGGGGATCATAAGACCGCAACCCAGCGCTTAAATCTTGCCCAGGCGTTTAACCCTGTCGGATTGATTGGTGGATTATTAGCTGCACAGTATTTTGTACTCAAGAAGCTTCAATCAGATGATATAGAAGACTATGCCGTACTGGCTGAAGCCAAAAAGGCACTGATCCGGACATCCGATTTGATGGCTATTCGCAATCCTTACGTGGTACTGGGACTTGTGGTAATACTTATCTTCATCCTTATCCTGGTCAATAAAATGCCTCAGGCCAAAGATGAAGGTGGTATACCAAGCCTGCGAGATACGTTCAAGCAATTAGGAAAAAATTCGAAATATGTGCTAGGGGTTATTGCCCAGGTGCTCTACGTTGGAGCCCAGATCATGTGCTGGACTTATATCTATCAGTATGCTGAGGCGATATCAATCAGTAGTGACACTGCAGCCAACTATCAGTTTGTTGCGTTTATTGTTTTCCTGGTTGGTCGAGCGGTTGGCACTTATTTATTGAGATTTATGAACAGCGGTGTCCTTCTCTATTGTTTCGCACTGTTGGCAATGGCGTTTTCTATTGGCACCATGTTCTTCGAGGGAATAATCGGGCTCTACTGCCTGGTTGGGATTTCCTTTTGCATGTCGCTAATGTTCCCCACCATATATGGCATTGCGCTAGATGGCCTCCGCGAAGAGGAAGCCAAGATTGGTGCGGCCGGACTTGTAATGGCCATTGTTGGAGGAGCATTGATGCCAAAATTTCAAGGGATGATAATTGATGCTGGCGGAGCAGGGGTAAACGATGTGAAAATCCTAGGTGTCTCGGAGGTAAATTTTTCTTTTGTTCTTCCGTTGCTGTGTTTTCTATACATCGCCTATTATGGTAGAACAGTGTTTAAGATGAAGTAGCGCCTAATGCAAGTAATTTGTTTCACTTTGGATCTAAAAGACGATCCTCATCTTATCAAAGAGTATGAGATGCATCATCAAAAAGTTTGGCCTGAGGTCATTGCCAGTATCAAAGACAGTGGCATCAAGTCCATGCAGATATATCGACTGGATACCAGATTGTTTATGAGGATAGAAGCTGGAGACGACTTTTCTCTTGAGGAAAAATCGAAGGCAGATGCTGCCAACGAAAAGGTTCAGGAGTGGGAGACTTTGATGTGGCAATATCAACAACAAATCGAGGGTAGCCGACCTGGGGAAAAGTGGAGATTGATGAAGCAGATATTTGAGCTATCCTACTAGTTCAAGCAGCTACTCATACCTTAGGGCTTCCACAGGATTGTTTCTGGCAGCTTTCAGGGAATGATAGAAAATCGTCAAGAATGCGATCATTAGCACTAAAAATGTTGCCAAAAGCGGTATTAAAAAGGACAACTCAATCCTAAAGGCAAAATCGCTGAGCCAATTATCCATGAAATACCAGGCAATAGGTGATCCGATAACTGCCGCGATCATTACGAGCAGAGCGAAATCTCTTGATACCAGTTTAATGATTGATGATATAGATGCTCCAAGGACCTTTCTAACCCCAATCTCTTTGGTCCGCTGCTGGATAGCAAATGCCGAGAGACCGAATAGTCCTAAACAGGAAATCACAATAGATATAAATGCAAAGGCATTGAATAGTTGCCCTGTACGCTGCTCTGTTTCATAAAACTCTGCCCAATCTTTATCGACGAATTCATATTCGAAAGGATAGGCTGATGCAAATTTTTCCTGGATTGTTTGCAGACTATTTATAGCTTCTTTTAGCTTCGAGCCATCTGCTCGAACTACCAGATAGTTGTACCAGCTTAGATCATGCATCAGTAGCATAGGACGAATTTCGGTGTGGGCAGAGCTAAAGTTGAAATCCTTTAGTACGCCTACTACTTTTCCAACATGCCGATCCCATAAGGTAATGGTTTGACCTACGGCTTCTTCAGGGGAGAATCCCATCTTTTTAGCAGCGGTTTCATTAAGTAAGAAGTTCGAGGTATCTGTCGTATACTTGGCCTCAAAGCTTCTGCCAGCGGACAGATCCAACCCCATCGTTTCTACATATTGATGATCAACAGATTGATTACTAAAGAGAATTTTTTCCTCTGGAGATTTACCGGGCCATTCTACGCTCCATGTCGAGTTCCCAATTCTCAGTGGAGGAAAGGATGTAGCTGTGGCATTGAGTATAGAAGAATTGGAAAGGAGTTCTGTCCGTATGACGTCAAATTTTTCATCCATGTCATCTCGCAAGCTCATATAGATCAGCCCTGATTTATCAAAGCCAGTATCCTGATCTTGTACATATTGTAGTTGCTTGGAGATGACAATTGTGCTAAAGATGATAATGATGGAAAGCGAGAACTGGACCACGACCAATGATTTTCTAAGGTTGTTGGCCTTTTTGCCAGATTTTACTACTCCTTTGAGTACTTCAGCAGGTCTGTAGCGGCTGATCACAAAAGCTGGATAACTCCCAGAGAAGAGTCCTGTAAACAATATGGTGCCCATGAGAATCAGTAGCAGAAACCCATCAAAATCAAAAATGATTTGCTTGTCGGTGATGGTATTGAACATGGGTATCAGCATGAAGCTTGCTGCAAGCGCCATAGCCCCAGAGATCAAGGCAAATGTCAGCGACTCCCCCAAAAACTGAAACATCAGGTTACCTTTCACCGCTCCTACTACCTTTCGTAGCCCCACTTCCTTTGCTCGCTTGACAGCTTGCGCTGTAGCTAGATTCATGAAATTGATGCAGGCAATTAGCAAAATGAAAATAGCTACAATTGAGAAAATCCTAACATAAAGTATCCTGCCTCCTTTTTGCTGTCCATTCTCATAGTTGGAATACAGGTGGGTTTCGCCAAAAGGCTGCAACCATAGGTCTATTTCATAATCTTCCTTTTGTTCCCTGATGATATTCTTGATTTTAGCATCAAAGACACGGTAGTTAGTTGGATCATGCAGTTGCACTACAGTACGGAGGTTATTGTTACCCCATTCGGCGGCCCATTCATTTCGATCAATGTATTCTTCTATAGATAATAATGCGTCGAAATCCCCATACGTGCAGTTTTTAGGCCAGGACTTAAATACTCCAGTCACCCGGAGACTTCGGTCATTTCTGACTTTGATGGTTTGGCCCACCGCTTCTTGATCTCCAAAATACCTACTGGCAAGCTCCTCGGAAAGGACTACAGAGTACTTGTCGTCTAAAGCCGTTTCTTTGTCGCCAGCTACAAAATCAAAACTGAAAATCTTGAGAAAATCTCCATCGACGTAACGGCAGGTTTCAAAATGATTTTTCTCCGGGACGCTGAATAGTGTCTCTTCCGTCCAGGTGAGTCTGGTCGCATATTTGACCTCTGGATAATTTTCCTTTAAGTGTGGAACCAGTACGCCTGGAGTCGAAGAGGTGGTGCCAATACGATCTGAGTAAAACTGAAACTCCAGCACCCGAAATATGCCGTCTATATTTTTATGATACCTGTCAAAAGTGATTTCATCGCGCACCCAAAAACTGATCAGGACAAAACTGGTGATTCCTAAAGAAAGACCGAAGATGTTAATGAAGCTGTTGACTTTGTTTCGGAATATGTTGCGAATGGCAACTTTAAAAATGTTTCTGATCATACGCTGACGGACCTTCTAGTCGAACCTATTAAAAGACTTACATAACTGGACCTGGTTGCATGTTTTGTTTAAGAAAGTACTCCCATCGTTCACATTAGTTACGCCAAACTTTAATTTTTATGCACAATAATCTTCATAAACAGGTCTTATTCTCTTTTTTGGCTAACTTATAATCAAAACATTGGGTAAGGCCAGTTGAGGAAGACGATTTTATTCTTTAGCATTTTCCATGCTGCTTTTATTTGTTTCTCTCAGATTCAGCTCACCGAAGATGAGCGAAAGTTTGTAGAGCAACACCCGGTCATCACTCTAGGGGCTGATCCAGCCTGGGAACCTTATGTCATTGCTCAGAGCGATGGCGAACTGCAAGGTTTTGAGGTTGAATTTCTACAGCGAATTAGTGAGATCTCAGGGCTTAATATTCAAATCCAAGCAGATACCTGGAATAACGTAGTTGCGAAAGCAAAAGCTAAAGAGATAGATGGGCTTGTGACTTCATCGCCACAACCTGCAAGAGCTCCTTTTTTCAATTTCACTAAGGAGTACGGCACTTCCTACCAGGCTGTATACAGTCGAACGACTGACATTAACCATTTTTCTAGCCTCGAGGGCTTCATCGGGAAGCGGCTAGGAATACAGGGTTCTAATCAATTTGTTCAAGATGTGTTAGACCCATTCCCAGGGATCGAACTTGTGTTTTATGCTGATGGTGATAAACTCCTTCAGGCGCTACTGGCTGAGGAAATTGATTACATCTTAACAGGAAGCGAGCTAACCTATTATTTAAACGAAAATGGCATTTCCGGAGTGCGTCTATGTTATCTCGTGGAGGAGGACCAGGCTCCCCTTGTCTATTCGATTAGGAAGGACTGGCCAGAGCTAGTTTCTATTTTCAATAAAGCGCTAGATCAGATATCCGTTGCGGAGAGGAATAGTATCATGTCCAAGTGGTTACTCAATGCCGTTGAAAACAGCTTCCTTTCTCCTGCCCAAAGGCAGCTGTTGGCTAGCATTGATACGCTTCATATCTCAGCGCTCAATAACTGGGAGCCTATCATTTTTCAGGATGCCTCTGATCGGGCAAACGGTCTGTTTGCGGATTATTTTGACTTGCTGGCCTCGCAAATGAAAAAACCAGTGGAGTTCCAGTACTGCGACAATCGTCAAATGCTTATTGAGAGTTTGGAAAAAACCGACCTCGCCATCATGAGTGGAAGCCTCTCCGGAGTGCCTAGTACCGAGGCATTATACTCATTTCCACTTGCACTCACTACTAAAAACTTGCATTATTCTACGGAAATACAAGGTTTTGGAGCCATAACCGTGGCAGTTTCCAAGCGAAATCCCGATCGAGCAAAGCTAAAATCCACTTATCCGGATTTTCAGTTTGTAATAGTCTCCAGTCCCGTCGATGGCATCAACAAAGTAGAAAACGATGAGGTAGACGCCTTTATCGGGAGTCTGCCTGTAATACTTTATCACCTCAAGCGATTAGGTATAACCGATTTGAAAATTAGTGGAGTCACATCCAAAGACGTCAACATGAGACTTCACTCTAAAAATGAAATGATGGTCGACTTAATGAACCAGTTTATCAGGAGGATACCTCAAGGTGAGGTGCAAGCGCTCACCAGAAATTGGTATAATGAAGTCGAGACAGAGAATTCTTATGATTACCGTTCTCTGTTCCAATTGGCTATCGCCTTGTTAGTACTACTGCTTTGGGTATTTCTTTGGAACCGATCCCTTGTGCGGCAGATCAGAAAACGCAAGAGATTTGAGCAATCCCTGATTGAAAACAAAGCTAACTTAAAGGCAGTACTGGAAAACACGAATGCTTTGGTTTGCTCGCTGGATACGAATTTCAAACTGACCACTTTCAACAAAAACTATAGGAACGCACTTCGAACAATGTTTGACTTGAAGGTTGAAGAAGGGCTCAATATTGTAGAAGCACTGCCAGAGCCCGCAAAACATATTTGGAAAGATCGATTTGAGCGATGTATGTCAGGGGAAGAACTTTCCGTGAAAGATCGTATTCACTCTGACAAGGTCAGGTACTTTGAGACCCTACTGACACCCATTAGATTACATGATAAGATCATTGGTATATCCTGCCATAGTATAGATGTGACCGAGCTTGCGTACCTCAGTCGCCACTTTGTGAGCTTGCTAAAAAACTCCACGGACTACTTCTATACCAAGGATGTAGATTTGCGATTTATTTCTGCTAGTCAGTCGTTTACAAAATTGATGGGCATAGCCAACTGGAATGATATTGTGGGCAAAACTGACTATGACATTTATCCCATAGAATTAGCAGAAAAATACGAGAAGGTTGAGCAGAAAGTCTTGAGTACAGGCCAAGGCTTTTATGACTTGGAAGAGGAGTTTGTAACCCAGTCAGGGGAAAAAATTTGGATTAGTAATACCACCGAGCCCATCCGTAATGAAGAAAAAAAGATTGTAGGACTCATCGGGATCAGCCATGATATCACCCAAAGGAAGAAAATGGAAGAAGACCTGCGAAAGAGTCAGGCCAACTTGCTTGCACAGATTGAGAATACAACCTCTTTTATATATATGTTGGATGCTGACCTCAAGCTTGTCTCTTTCAATTCTAATTATTTCGAGTTGACTAAAACGCTTATAGGGCACGAGGTACATGTTGGAGATGCCTTATTGCCTTTAGTACCTGAGCGAAGCAAAAAAACTTGGCGGAGCCGTTTTGATCGTGCTCTGGGTGGTGAGCAGTTTACAGTGACAGATACGACTATTATTGATGGCCAGGAAAAATGCTACCAGACTTCTTTTAACCCTATCAAACTTGATGATCAGATTCTTGGGATATCCTGTTTTGCACAAGACGTTACCGAAGTAACTAGCCTTAATCGTAATATGATTGGTATGTTGGAACACGTCGATGACTTGATTTATATCAAGGACCTAGAGCATCGTTTTGTTGCTGCCAGTCAATCTCTTGCAGACAAACATGGACTCGAAAGTTGGACAGACCTCATAGGCAAGTCTGATTTTGATCTTTTTGATAAGTCCTATGCGCAGCAGTTTTATGAAGAAGAAAGACCAATCATCGAGGATGGTGCTATCATGGATAATAAGGAGGACAAGCATCCAGATGAAGACGGAAAGTCTAGATGGCTGATCTCCAATAAGCGACCTATTCGTAATGAAAATGGTCAAGTTGTCGGACTGGTAGGTGTAAGTCATGATATCACTAAACGGAAGCAGATGGAGCAGGAACTCAAAGTGGCCAAAATCAATGCGGAAACTGCCAATAAGGCAAAAAGTACGTTTTTGGCTAATATGAGCCATGAAATCCGGACACCTCTCAACTCTATCATTGGTTTCTCGGATTTGCTCGAAGGTATCCTCAAGAACGACCTGCAACGTACCTATCTCAATGCGATCAACAGCAGCGGTAAGACACTTCTTGCGCTGATCAATGATATTCTTGATCTATCGAAGATTGAGTCAGAAAAATTGGAGATAAAACCAACCAGGGTCAAAGTGTCTGACTTGCAACAGGACCTCATCAATATGTTTGCGCTCAAAGCCAGTCAAAAGCAAATTGGCTTTACCGTAGATGTGACCAATCCAATCTCGGAATATCTGAAGCTGGATGAACTGCGCGTCAAACAAATCCTGATCAACCTAATAGGGAATGCCATCAAATTCACCGATCAGGGATCCGTAAATGTAGAGCTCAAAGTATCGCAGGAGCAAGATGGTAAGTTTCTTTTTTGCATGATTGTAAAAGATACTGGCATCGGTATCAAGGAATCTATGAGAGCAGATCTCTTTGAAAAGTTTACTCAGGATATTACCCACAAAAAGAACCAACAACGCGGAGGCACGGGGTTGGGTTTAGCGATCACCAAGCGTTTGGTCGAGTTGATGGGTGGCAATATCTCTTTCACGTCAGAGGTAGGAAAGGGTACCGTGTTTCAGGCAGACATTGCAAATGTTGATCTAGAAGATGAAGATATGCCACCGGTCGTGCATTCAGGCACTACCCCTACAGTGTTAGTGAAGTTTAAGCCTGCGCGCGTTTTGATAATAGATGACGTGGATTACAATAGAATGTATCTCACGGAATTGTTTAGGGAGACAGCTGTCGAAGCTATTGAGGCATCAGATGGAGCTGAAGCTCTTAAAGTGCTGGAAAAAGAAAAGGTAGACTTGGTGATGACCGACATTCGGATGCCAAAGATTGATGGATATCAGTTGGTTTCTATTTTGAAAGAGCAATCCAAAACCCGAGATATTCCTGTCGTAGCTGTGACTGCATCGGTATTTGGCGAGACACAAGAGATCAAATCTTTGTTTGACGGAGTATTGTATAAACCCATCTTAGCCAATGACCTGTTTTACTTCATCAAACAATTTTTACCTCATGAGATTATCAAGTCTAGCAAAGAACTTGAGCCGCTTAATGACCAGGTAATACTCACGGGCAAGGTAGCTGAGCAGGCAAAAGACAGACTTTGGGGGATGTGGGAAAATCTAAGAGATCACCAACCCTTGGATGCGGTCATGGACTTTGCGGAAGAAGTGCAGCAGGTGGGGTTGGGACTTGATGCTCAAACTCTGCTGATCTATGGCCAGCGATTAGCAATGCTTGTCGAAGCCTTGGATATAGCGGGTATGCTGGATCATTTGAAATCTTTCGAAACACTTTTTGACCGCCAGGATGAGTAATGCTTCCACACCCGTGCTCGATGAAGGCCTTATCTTGGTGGTGGATGATAACCCCACCAACATACAGGTGCTTGGCAATCACTTGAAAGCTCAAGGTCTCAGGTTTGAATTTGCTTTAGACGGTCAGGCCGCATTGAAGTGGCTAAGTAAGAAACCTTTCGATCTCGTTTTACTTGATGTGCTCATGCCCAATATGGATGGGTTCGAAACCATTCAAAAAATTAGAGAAAATGATTCATGGAAAGATATTCCAGTGATTTTCCTCTCCGCTAAAACAGAATTTGAATCGCTGTTGCAAGGGTTTGAGTTAGGAAGTCAGGATTATATCACTAAACCCTTTCACCCTAAGGAACTCGTATCCCGAGTTAAGGCGCAAATGGCCTTGCGCCAAAATCAGAAACTGCTCCAAAATTTTAGTGATCAACTGCAATCAGAGGTGATGGACCGTACCCAGGCCCTAAGAAAATCAGAGTTAGAGTTAAGAGATGCCAACGCGACACTTACCAGTATTATCAATAACCTACCGGGTGTAGTCTTCAGGCGAAAGGTAGATGAAGGCTTTACCATGCTCTTTGTCAGTCCTCAATTTACTGGCCTTACCGGATATGATGTGGAAGAGGTCATTAGTGGTCGGCTGTCGCTGCTTCATTTAGTATACGAAAAGGACCGACGCCTGATACTTGAAGAGCGCGAAAGATTTATCAGAGAGGGCCATCAGCACTACGAGTTGCGATACCGGCTTATTCGAAAAGATGGAACCATTATCTGGGTACAGGCCAATGGTAACTACCGGGTACTCGATGAAGGAAGCTCCAAGACCCTATTAGCAGAGGGGCTTCTATTCGATATTACAGAAAGAGCCGAATTGGATGAGCACATCAGGACCTCAAACTTACGCGTGGCTGATCAGGAAAGGAATTATGTAGCGAGAGAACTGCATGATGGAGTGCAGCAGGTATTGGCTACTGCATCCTTGTCTTTTCAGGGGATCTTACAAAAAGTATCAGCGCTTACCGATGACGTAGAGGATAGGTTTAAGACAGGGCTAGAATTGCTTAATAGCGGACTGGAAGAGATCAGAGAGATCTCTCATCGATTGGTGCCCAGATCTGTTGAGGCATTTGGTCTTGCAGTTTCCATTCGTAATTTGGTGGAGCATCAAAATGCTCCAGGAAAAGTTGTTTTCAGCTTTAACGAGAACACTGGAGAAGCTAGGTTTGATCCTCAGTTGGAGCTAAACATTTATAGAATTGTGCAGGAAGCTTGTACTAATATCATGAAATATGCTGAAGCTGAGAACGCCATGATCCAACTTTTTTTACACGAAAATCTACTCACGCTTAGTATTGAGGATGATGGTAAGGGCTTTGAAATCAGAGATGTACAGAATAAGAAGGGCTTTGGTTTGATCAGTATGGAGAGTAGAGCTACCGCGAGTGGAGGTTACTTTGAGGTAAGTAGTCAAGCTAGGAAAGGCACTCAGATATTGGTGGAGTTTACAATTTAGGTTTAACTTAACACCAGCTTCGTAGGTTAAGAAGCATAATGATACTCCTATTGCTGCACTTGTGTCGGACCGCCAGACCATAGAAATACTACTAGTGGATGATCATAAGATGATCCGTGATGCCATTAAGTACTACTTTCAGGACGACGACTTCTACCATATTTCGGGAGAGGCTGGCAATGGCAGGGATGCCTGTGCAATGCTCGGCAAAAAGCAATTTGACCTCGTTATTACTGATATCAATATGCCCGATATGGATGGGTTAGACTTGATGGAAAAGCTGAAGGAAGAGCATCCCAACCAGAAAGTGCTGGTGTTATCTATGCTAAATGACGCAATCCATATCAATAAGATGATTTCCTTGGGCGCAAGCGGCTATATACTCAAAAATGCAAGCAAGGAGGAATTAGTAGAGGCCATTCAGCAGATTGTTAGTGGAGAGCAATATTACTCGGAAGAGGTATACAAGGCGATAGTCGATAGTATTGCAGGAAGAAAACCAAAGCAACGGCTCACTGTGGAAAATACGCTTTCGCAACGAGAGCGCGAAGTACTAAAGCTTATTGTAAATGAGCAATCTAATCAAGAGATAGCAGATCAATTATTTATAAGCGTACGGACGGTAGAGGCGCATAAACGGAATCTACTGGATAAGACAGGCTCTAAAAACATAGTGGGACTGGTGATGTACGCTGTCGAGAGAAATCTTATATAATTCCAAGTTTTCCTGCATATACCTCAAGAAAGGTACAATTACTTAGGATATCCAATAGGTGATTTACTTACGTGAAAACCACCTGTTTTGCTAGTGGATTACGGAATCTTTCGTTTCGGCAATTCCCTCTTACACACCTCTCCGAGGGATTCTACTTTTGTCTCATCATTTAGAACTAAAAAGATCAGAAACAGGACATGTGAATTAGTCATCAATGGAAAAATAGATACACCACTTAAAATGAATTTGTCAGCATTTAAACCAGCTATTAATGTCCCGACTAAGAGAATCGGGGATTGTGAGAAAGACATTGAAATCAGGTTAAACGAGGAGAAGGCAGAGGTTGAGTTCGAAATCAACCAAATGCAAGAGGAGAGGTGGCCGCTGTATACGGCATGCATAGAGACTTGGGAGAGATACTTGGAAAGACAACGGAATGTGCGGATACAGTTGATATGTCATGTGCTTAATGAAACGGCCTCAAAGCTTTTGTTTAGGCTCATGAAGTCCGTGCAGCGCCACCTATGGATTGAAGATAAGTATATAGAGGTCTGGTGGCACTATCATGCAGCTAATAACGGCATGAAGAAGTCGGGACAAGATTTAGCAGATAGGTTTGATGTAGATATCAAATTTAAAGAGATCCAGCCAGCGGTGGAGAACCCTTCGAAAACTTTGCTTTAAGCAGAGTATAGAGGGCAAAAGTGGCAGGTCCTTGGGCCTGCTGCTTTTTCAAAAAGAATTGGAGGTGGACTTCCAAATAATGAAACCTAGATACAATCAGCTATGGGAGATGTACTCTCATAAACGCTAGGTTTTGGTTGGTGACTCATTCTTGAGTCTGCAGTGGGCTGTAAAGCCCGCTGCTTCATTTCTAAGTTTATGATTAGGGCATTTTAGACCAGTTGTTATGCATATGCCCCCTGAAAAGATTCGCAAACCCTTTTCAACCAGCATTGAAATTTTGTTTTTAGGGGGATTAGTTTGTTTGAGGCAGGCCCATTGTGGCCCGCCTTTTTTTATTTTTTAAGTTGATAATGCAAAACATAGATCTACTCGTTGAGTTGCTCTCGAAGGTAATTTGGATATATCTTAAAGTGTGCTTTCGAGACTTCTTGAAAAATCAATTTTCTTAGCTCCTGCAGGTGATACTTCGTTTGAGCAGAAATAAAGATAGAGGGATAGGAATGGCCATTGACCTGTTTTACCATTTCGTTTTCATCTTCCAGAAGATCACTTTTATTGAAAACTTTGATCGTCCGAATATGCGAAGCTCCGATCTCTTCTAGCGTTCTTTCCACCACAGCAATATGGTCCTCATAAGCAGGGTTTGCCACATCGATGACATGTAGCAATATATCAGCTTCTTTCACCTCTTCCAGTGTGGATTTGAAGGACTCTATCAAGTTATGAGGTAGCTTCCTGATGAATCCAACTGTGTCAGAAAGTAAAAATGGTACTTGATCAATCACTACCTTTCGGACGGTAGAATCCACCGTTGCAAAGAGTTCATCTTTGGCGTAAACCTTCTCCTTGCTTAGCAACCTCATTATACTTGATTTACCAGCATTGGTATAGCCAACAAGTGCTACCCTTACTACACCGCCTCTTGATTTTCTTCTCGTAGCTGCTTGTTTTTCAATCTTATTGAGCTGCTGACGGAGCAGTGATATCCTATCGCGAATAATACGCTTATCAGTTTCTATTTCCTTTTCACCGGCACCACCTCGAGTACCGGTCCCCCCTCTTTGCCGCTCCAGGTGTGTCCACATCCTCGTCAATCGAGGAAGCAAATATTGAAACCTGGCTAACTCCACCTGAGTTTTGGCTTGCGAGGTCTTGGCTCGTTTTAGGAATATGTCCAGGATCAATAAGCTACGATCATAGATCTTGACCTTCAGCTCGTTTTCCAGATTGCGCAATTGTGATGGCGACAGATCATCGTCGAATATCACGATGTGCACATCTTTAGCCTTTGTGAATTCTTTGATCTCCTGGAGCTTCCCCTTACCGACAAAAGTTCGGGGATCAGGGTGTTCAAGTTTTTGCGTAAAGTGCTTTTGCGTCGAGATATTAAGTGTTTGAGCCAAAAAATCCAACTCATCCAAGTGTTCCTGGATTTTGCTGTCATCTTCCCCTTTTGTAGCAACTGAAACCAACACACCCAACTCCTTTTCTTTTTTTGTCTCTATATACTGCCCCATATTTCAATTTAACGCTACAAAAGTCGTATTTTTTTTATTGTAGGATTTATTGCCGCAATAAATTAGTTTCGTCTCCTTTGAGCATAAAACGGAACGGAACAAAGTCCAGTTGATCTAACCTTGAAAATAGCCATAATCATCAATACCAGTTGGAATATCTATAATTTCCGACGCGGACTCATCGAGCATTTCGTCGCAAATGGAGACCAAGTGCTGGCGATAGCCCCAAGAGATGATTTTTCGGAGAAGTTGGTAGAACTTGGTTGCATCTACCGGGAACTACCAATGTCGCAAAGTGGTGTGAATCCTTTTGCAGATCTCCTTCTCGCCTGGCGTCTTTTAAATATTCTACGAAAGGAAAAACCTGATGTAGTATTAGGTTATACAATCAAGCCCAATATTTACGGCGCTTTGGTGTCTAGAATAGCTGGCATCCCAATTATTTGCAATGTAAGTGGTCTTGGTACGGTCTTTTTGTGGAATGGGCTCGCAAGTCAACTAGCTCGCCTACTATACAGGGTGGCATTTAGGTTTAGTACATTTATTTTCTTTCAAAATGATGAGGATCAGGCGCTTTTCATTGAGCAGATAGGAGTTACAGTTGAGAAGACAGCTGTTTTACCCGGATCAGGTATTGATTTGAAGCACTTTTCCCTTCAAGCATACTGTCCCTCCGGTCAAGTTACCTTTTTGATGATAGCACGGCTGCTGATAGAAAAGGGTGTAGAAGAGTTTGTCAATGCGGCTGCAATAGTGAAAGAAAAGTGGCCTAATGTTAACTTTTTACTGGTAGGAGCCCTTGATGAAGCGCATAAGCGATCGATCTCACAGGGTCAGCTGGATTCGTGGGTGGCTTCGGGTTTGGTTGAATATCATAGTCCACTGGCAGATATTCGACCGATGATTCATGCCTGCGATGTAGTTGTACTTCCTTCATACCGGGAGGGAACGCCAAGAACCTTACTGGAAGGTGGTGCAATTGGTCGGGCTTTGATCGCGACGGATGTCCCAGGTTGTAGACATGTCGTCAATGATGGTGAAAATGGATTTTTGTGTCAACCGCAGTCTTCGGAAGATCTCGCACAAAAAATGGTCAGTTACCTTTCTCTCACAGCTGATGAAAAGATCAGCATGGCACTGAATAGTCATCGAATCATAAAAGAAAAATATGACCAAAAACTAGTCATTGATCAGTATGCGAATAGAATTCAGGCACTACATGCCCTCACAAACCAAGATCAGATTAGCTGAAATTGAGTTAATTTCGTCGATAGAAAAAACAAAGGTGTATTGAAATCCCTTCCTAAAAGTTTGCTTGCCCTGCTATGCTGGTGTTCAGTGGTATCTTGTAAGGTATACAAGCAGGATATTATGTTTCGACTAGAGGAGGGGGACCAACTGGAGGAATCCGTAAAAACGGTTGAGAGAAACTATCAGATCATCCCAAATGATTTCCTTGAGATCGATGTTTTCACTAACGACGGAGAGCGGATAGTTGATCCGAATTTTGAGTTTGTCCAAATACAAGGGAACGTTCAG
>JAHCMJ010000074.1 GCA_019192485.1 Cyclobacteriaceae bacterium HetDA_MAG_MS6
AGTCCAGGTATACATTACCATTGATCTGGAACATTAAACCACCTCCAAAGCCATAGCTGAAAGTGAAGTCTTCCAAATTAGTTCTTCGAACGATCACATTGTCATCCTCTGAGCTCCATCTATTGTTCCAGGATCTGTCAATGATTTTGGTGTTAGTGGAAATATATCTAAATCCAAAAAGGCCTTGTAAATAGGGTCGAACCGGACCATCAAACGGATCTACTCTCATCATCCCATGAAAGCCTAAAATGCTATTGGTGTTCTCGATTCTGAGCGGAATTTCAATGGTTTCAATAATAGTGTTGCCTGATCTAATTTCTGCCCGAAGGTCTTCACGCTGAGAGTTGAATCCGTAAATAATATAATTCAGATCTCCACCAATGCTAATGGGATTGTCCGGAGCAATTGGAAATAGCAAGTTGATCTTGCCGCCTACGCCAACGGCATCTGTTTTTTCTTTGAATTCGTCATGGGGAACTCCAACATTGATTTGAAAGCCCAGCTGCTGGGCTGACAGTTCGCCACATACTATCATGGGCAGAACTAGATAAATTAACTTTTTCATAACAGGTGATTTTTTTCTTGTGCAGACAAGAATTGGGCCAATTCAGAAAAATGGCTTTTTGAGCTTCTCATAGTGAGATACCGTGCTTTAGCATAGATCTTAATTAATCTGCTGTAGAATAGCTGCAAGGGGAAGATTTGAAGTATTTCATTTCAAGAGAAATAAAATGCTATATGATGTCTTACAGACGAAATATTATTTCGTAATCGTAGCCAGGGTGGCTTTTAAGTATCGAAAACTTCAATTTGTTTGTCTAGAGTTGGTCGAAGTCCATTAATCTCTATTTTTGTTGACTTTCAATAGTAACCTAAACTTTTACATGCAGCAGCTCAACGATTTCCTGGTATTAGTTGATAGTTTCATCGGTAGCTCCGGGTGGTTTCCATATGTACTCATTGGAACAGGATTGTTTTTTACAGTTTACTTGAAGTTTCCACAGATCCGATACTTTGGTTTCGCACTTCGTGTTGTTCGCGGTAAATACGACAAAAAGGAGGATGAAGGAGATACAAGTCACTTCCAGGCTTTGACTACTGCTTTATCGGGTACGGTTGGGACTGGGAACATCGCTGGAGTTGCGTTGGCTATACACATTGGTGGGCCGGCAGCTTTATTTTGGATGTTAGTAACAGCTGCAGTTGGTATGTGTACAAAGTTTGTGGAGGTCACACTCTCTCATAAGTACAGGGAGAAGACAGCAGATGGGACCATGGCTGGTGGACCTATGTACTACATGAAGAACAAAATGGGCATGGGGTGGCTAGCAGTCATCTTTGCTATTGCCACCGTATTGAGTTCTTTTGGGACAGGGAGCTTGCCGCAAATCAATAGCATCTCTACTTCAGTCAAGTCTACCTTCGGCGTGGATCTGTGGGTGACAGGATTGGTTTTGGCCATTTTGTTGGCCTTTGTTATTATAGGAGGGATCAAGCGAATAGCAGCGGTGACGGAGAAACTTGTACCCGGCATGGCCGTTGTCTATTTTATTGGAGCCTTCGCTGTGATCTTCTACAACATTGGCAATATTATACCCTCTTTCATTTCAATATTCGCCGACCTATTTACAGGATCTGCAGCTACAGGTGGATTTCTTGGGGCCTCAATAGCTTTTGCCTTCAGCAAAGGAGTTGGTCGTGGTTTGTTCTCCAATGAAGCCGGTCAAGGTAGCGCTCCGATAGCACATGCCTCGGCTAAAGGTCATGAACCTGTTTCGGAAGGACTGGTGGCTATTCTGGAACCATTTATAGATACTATAGTGATATGTACCATAACTGGATTGGTGCTTTTATCATCTGGTGTTTGGAAGGAGAAACATCTCAACGAATTTCAATACACGGACCTTGCAATTGTTGAAGGTACCTATACAGATGCTACCGAGCAGGGACGCATACAGCTTTACGGTCATATCAGCGGGGAAAACCCATTACCGTTGTTTAATGGTCAGTTGACTGTGGAAAATGGTGAGATTCTCGATGAAGTAGACCTGATCAATGCCAGATCTCTGGCAGAAAACACAAAAGTTTATTCCGAGCAAGGTCTCTATACTGGCAAGATTGAGGTTGTTGAAGGTAGACCGCAGCGTACAGATATTACTTTCAAAGGAGAATCTCTTTTACACAGTGCCCCCCTTACAGCCGAAGCTTTTCAGAGAAGCTTTTTTGGGGAATCAGGTAAGTATATCGTATCTATTGGTCTTTTGCTGTTTGCTTTCAGTACCGCTATTTCGTGGTCCTACTACGGAGATCGAGCCATGACTTTTCTCTTTGGGTCTAAGTCAGTTATCTATTTCAGAGTAGTTTATGTGGTGGCATTTTTCTTAGCCTCTTTCACGGACACTACTATTATATGGACCTTGTCCGGTATTACCATTGCGGTGATGACTTTGCCTAATTTGCTGGGAATACTCCTTCTCCAGAAGGATATGAAGTCCACGGTGGACCAATTTTGGTCCGATTTCAAAAAGGAATGGCCAGGTGAGAAAACCCCCGAATGATTATGACCGGTGATTCTCTGGTATCTCTTCATTAAAAATTAAGATTATTCTGAATTAATAGTTGTGTTCTCTTAAATTCAGATTAATTTTCAAGTCCACTTTTCTCATTGAGTGGAGTGAAGTTCTTTCACGTTGATGTGTCTTTAAATTTTAACCTAATTACCTATCGTATGAAAAAACGCATACAGAAATTACTGTTTGTCGCTTTGGGTACGTTACCAGTGATTGCGCTGGTGTTGTATCAAAATAATCAAACAAATAAGCGGGAGACCTACCGTAAATTCATAAGCGAGCATCCTTATTCGCAGCAAAAGTTAACTTCTGCTGATATCGATGCTATTCCGAAGTATGACAGACCGGATTTAGCTGCTCAACAAAATTTTTTAATGACGGCAGACCCGAATACTCATCAGATCCCTGCTGGAGCACTGTGGGATGCCTATCAGTATACTAGGAAACAGTTAAAGGCTTCTGGCTACTCCTATTCTAGCCCAAAAAGTGGAGCACTTCAAGTTCCATACTCTTCACCGTCATCAGATCCTTTTTCAGGAGGCACTTTGTTCCCGTCTTATGAAGATGCCCAAAAAGGTAGCCGATCCTATGCAGGAGGCCCAGACCTCAATGTGAATATGAAAATATCCACTGATGGTGACAACGCAATAGCTCAATTTGACGCCATTCCAGGAGTAGTTTGGAAAGAGCGAGGTCCAGACAATATTGGAGGTCGTACGAGAGCCTTGATGTTTGATCCCAATGATACTACTGTCAAAAAAGTTTGGGCAGGTGGTGTTTCTGGAGGAATATGGTATAATAATGACATTACAGATCCTAATTCCAGCTGGCAAACTGTAGATGATTTTTTAGCCAATCTAGCAATCACAAGCATAACTTATGACCCGACCAATACCATGGTTTTTTATGCAGCTACAGGCGAAGGATACTTCAATGCTGATGCGGTAC
This sequence comes from Cyclobacteriaceae bacterium HetDA_MAG_MS6, assembly GCA_019192485.1. Classification (GTDB taxonomy): domain Bacteria; phylum Bacteroidota; class Bacteroidia; order Cytophagales; family Cyclobacteriaceae; genus MS6. The sequence continues at coordinate 3,519 of JAHCMJ010000074.1, forward strand.
GAGGATCAGGGATCTTTAAGTCCACAGATGGAGGAACAAGCTGGGATCTGCTAGCGAGCACAGTTGAGAACGATAGTTTTAGCTACGTGCAAAAGGTAGTTGTTACTGGTCAGGGTACGGTGATCGCTACGACAAGAGATGCTACTGCCAATGTTGATCTTGGTGGAGTATTTAGATCTACTGACGATGGTGCTACGTGGACCCGCGTGTTGACAGCAAGAGGGGCAGATATTGAGATAGCTGCTAATGGAGATATCTATGTTTCCAGGGGGCTATTTAGTCCTGGTACTGTTTCGAGGTCAGTCGATGATGGAGTCAACTGGACAGATGTGACGCCTCCCGGCGGTGAACCGGAAAGAATTGAATTGGCCGTAGCCCAATCCGTTAGTAGCACTACGGCGACCACAGTGATATACGCATTAGCTTCCGATAACACGGCTGTAGAATGGTTTCAAAAATCGACAGACGGCGGAGCAACTTGGACAAGTCTGACTATTCCTGAATACCGCGAACAAAATTGCTCCACTAACGGCCGCGACTTTGCGAGAGGTCAAGCCTGGTATGATCTAATCATAGAAGTCAGTCCTATTGATCCCGATGTGTTGCTAATGGGTGGTATTAACGTATTAAAATCATCCGATGGCGGCGTAAATACAGCCGAAATTTCTTATTGGACAGGAGGTTGTGATACCTATGTCCATGCCGATATCCATAATATAGTTTTCCGGCCCGGCTTCCCGGCTCAAGTTATTGTAGGTAGTGATGGAGGGGTATCCTATTCAACTGATGCCGGAGTATTGAGCGACCCTGAGTTTGAGAATAGAAATAAGAACTACAGCGTGACGCAGTTTTATGCTGTGGCAGCAGATAATGTTGCTGGGTCGGGGTACTTCCTGGCAGGTTCGCAGGATAATGGCACCCAGCAATTCACTGATGCTAATGGAGCCTCTACCGAGGAAGCTACCGGAGGTGATGGTGCCTTCTGTTTCGTTGATCAGGACGATCGCGATTTCCAGGTCACCTCTTTTATCTTCAACTCTTATAGACATTCTTCAAATGGAGGGGACTCTTTTACGGCAATTACAAATGATCAGAACTCTGGAAGATTCATCAACCCTACTGACTATGACAATGTTACCGGTATCTTGTACTCCGCTGGTAATACTGATGAGCTGAAAAGAATCCAATCCATAGACTCTAGTACTCCTGCAAGCCAAGAGACTATTACCGTGGATTTGGGCACAGGACAGATTTCTGCATTAAGAGCTGATGCTGCTCAGTCGAACAGAGTTTTTGTGGGTACCGGTTCTGGAAATGTCTACCGAATAGACAGCGCTCACGCCGCAACGCCAGTGGTGACCGATATCACCGGGACAATTGATGTTGGATTAATATCTTCTATCGATATTGGTTCATCTGATGACGAGCTTATCGTCACCCTTTCCAATTACGGTGTTAAATCTGTATGGTATACTGACAATGGGGGTGATACCTGGACCTCAAAAGACGAGGATACCTACGGTTTACCCAACATGCCGATCAGGTGGGCTTTATTTAATCCCATGAATACCTCCCAAGTTTTGCTTGCTACCGAACTGGGTGTTTGGTCGACTAATGATGTGAAAGCAGCAAATCCTGGCTGGGAGCCAACTAATAACAACCTGGCCAACGTGCGTTGCGATATGTTGCAGTTTAGAGAAGCGGATAGTGTGGTTGTTGTCGGAACTCACGGGAGAGGACTTTTCACTACCGATATTTTCTCAGCGACTACCGACACTGCAGGACCTGAAGTATTGGCGCTTACACCTGCTGATAATAGCGAAAATGTCTCGTTAACTCAGGTCTTTGAAATCAAATTTGATGAGCCAATCGTAGCTGCAACAGGCACTGTCTCCCTTAGGAGAGTGAGTGACGATGGAGTAGTGGAAATATTTGATTCAGGAAGTAGCAGCGTAAGTATCACTGGTGCGACGGCCTCTATCTCTTTTACTGATGCCTTACCAGCTTCTACGGAGTTTTATATCCTGGTCGATGCTGGCGCCTTTGCTGATAACAATGGAATAGGTTTTGCAGGTATCGTGAGTGATACAGCCTGGACTTTTACCACGTTTGATGGAGATCAGCCACCGTCTGTAGTAACACCGATTGATAACTTTGATGTGGCTTCAGGAGCAGATCCGATTATAGTAGATCTGACAACAGTTTTTGATGATCCTGACAACGATAATAGCGCTATAACCTACTCAGTGGAAAGTTCAAATTCCACTTTGCTTACCCTGGACGATGTGACAGATGGAGAACTCACAATCACTTTAGCGGCAGGTAAGATTGGCATAGCTGATATTACGGTCACGGCCACTTCCAATTCAAAAATGGCCCAAGACCAATTTAGGGTCCTGGTATCCGATGGGAATGAGGTCGTATTCGCACAGCCTAGTTTGGGCAATGGCAACGGTCAGTTAGAAGGAAACTACCTTGATGAGATTAATAGAAACACAGATGATTTTGTCGTCCCCGGAGGTCAGCAATGGACTATTTCTTCAGTAACTACTGAAGCATTTTATCTGGGTAGCCTGCCATTGAATTTGCAGTCCGTTACCGTATCTATTTACGCTGATAATGAAGGTAGCCCTGGAGATACACTTCACAATCAGGTCGTTGCGGTCGATCAAGCACAGATTATTGGTGGTACGGCCACTAACCCCTCGTTGGTAGTGGCACTTAATGAGGATATTATATTGAGCCCGGATACCTTTTGGATCAGTATCTTTCCAGATTTCAATGCCAATGCTTTTGCCGAAGCAGGCGGTATAGAAGCGCTCTATGCATGGTTCCAATCACCTAATCCTGGCAATAGTTATTCTTCAGACGGAGGAGCTTATACAGCTGACGCTAATGAGATGGCTTTTGGTCTGAACGGCACTAATGTGATCAGTGACACGTTGCCAGAGGTCGCAGCCCCAATAGCTGATCTCTTTTTGTTTGAAGACAATCCTACTTTGGAGATTGACCTGAGTCAGACTTTCACAGATCCAGATAATGATGATAGCCAGATTGATATAGATGTCTATGAGATTTCAGACGATACTGTCATCTCGGTGTCTGTTGAAAACAAAATAATGACTTTGACAGCCGGGGATAAATTTGGAAAGGCAACTATTGTTCTTCGCGCTACCTCCAATGGACTTTCTGTTTTTGAGGTTTTTGATGTTTTCAATGAGAAGTTTGAAAAACTGTATGAGCAGGTTGGCATAAGTGCAGGTACTAGTCCTTCACAGATCTTTCCCGATTTTGGCAATGCATCCCTGGAAGCCGCGGATGAATTTACAATACCAGCAGGTGAAGTCTGGAATATTGACAAAGTGTTGGTGGATGGCTCTGCTAGTCAGAACATACCTGAGCAGGCGATTGTTGCCATCTATGCCGACGACAATGGATCGCCAGGATCGTTTTTGTGGCAGAGCCCACTTGTAGACCTGGAGCCGACAAATGGCCCGGCCAACTTCCGGATGACGCTGGGATCACCTGCAATTTTGGAAGAGGGCACCTATTGGTTATCGGTATTGACCTTCATGTCGTTCAGTGGCGGTAATCAGTGGTTCTGGTCATACGCTACTCCAGCTGAGGGCGCAGACTATCACATTCAAGATCCTGGACAACTTCTTGGAGGGTCTTTCCCTGCTTCCTGGGAGGCTAGCGGCAATGACGGAAAGCTAATATTCACATTGGCTGGTTACGAAGCTCCAAATGCTCCGACCGAACTAGAAGTCGAAGAGACAGAAGAGGGCATCACCTTAAACTGGACTGACAATTCCGATAACGAAACCGAGTTTGTCATTGAAAGAGCAGTCACCGGAGGAGAGTTTGAGGAGATCGGTTCGGTAGATCCTAACGTGACGACTTTTGTAGATACTGACTTTGATACTAATACTGATTATACTTATCTGGTTATTGCATTTTTGAATGAAGGTTTTTCAGATGAGGCTGAAGGAGACATTTTGACTTTGCCAGCTATTCCTGAAGTAGACACGGAGGTAATAGGGCTTGATAGTGCGCAATTCGATTTCGAAAGTGAAGATGAGTTACTGCCGTTTGTATTCTACTTGTTTGAGGAGGATGGTGAAACCGCGGTAGAGGACAGTGTCGTCGTCGAAGCTGATAGCCTGATAGTGAAATCACTAAGTTCAAACACAATCTACAAGGCGGTAGTTTCTGTGAGCAACGAGTCTGGTTCTGCTAGTTCTGATACTTTAGAAGTATTGACTTTGCCAGCTGCTCCTGTTATAGGAGATGCAGTGGAGGTAGAGTACAATGAGTTTACTGCTACCTGGTCTACTGTGGATGGTGCTGAAACTTTCTTATTGGATGTGGCAACAGATGAAGAGTTTGCGAATATTCTGACTGAGTTTGATGGCTTGGAGGTTAGCGATACGTCAGCAGTTGTGGACGACATAGGTGATGGTACCTACTATTTCAGAGTAGCAGCAAGTAACGAAACAGGTGACTCCGAGTATTCGGGTACAGGTACTGCCGAAATCCTGCCATTAGGGATCGGTTTAGAAGATGAAACCTTTGAGGTTTATCCTAACCCTGGACCAGGACTTTACACTATTGAGCTGGGATCTACATCTAGCGTCAGACCTACTATAGCGGTATTTGATGTACTTGGAAGAAAGGTACTGGAGTTGAACTCAAAGGTGAGCACAGGAGCAATTTCTGTGGATATTAGATCTCAAGAAAATGGCGTATATCTGATCAAGGTAAGTAGAGGAGAAGAGGAGAAGATCAGAAGGGTCATCAAAGAATAAGTATCTTCTTAGAAGAAAATTCATAACAACTTAGGCTAGCCCCATTTGGGGCTAGCCTTAATTGTTTCATCTCCTAAAGTATTCCCAAATGAAACCCGACAACCTTAGATTAGCATTGATCACTTTCATCGGCGTATTTCTGTGCATGACTTGCAGCAAGAAAGATATAACCCAAACTAGTACTGAAAAGAATGCAGCCCAGGAAATGGTGGATGGTTGGCTTATAGATGCAAAAACTGATTTTTCTAATGAGACCCATGTGACTATCAATCTGATCAATAAAACAGGGTCTTCGGTATCACTCATGAATCCAATGAGGACTCAAATCCAACGTTGGACCGGAGACAAATGGATGAATGTCGGCCAAGTATATTGTGAGTGCAACCCTTGCCCTCCTCCACCAGAAACCTTGGAACTTGCAAATGATGCGAAGATTAGCTTTTCATGGGACATGCATGATGAGAAGTGTGGTAGCTCGGCAGATGAAATGCAAGTTTCAGCTCAAGAGAATTCTCCAAATGGCATTTCAAGAGTAAAAAGTTCCTCGGGAAAATACCGGGTTATTTACAACTATATTGTCGATCGAGAGCGCAAAAAGCTTATTCGGGAATTTGAAATATAAGTCAGCTCTTACTTGGCAAATGCAATAGCACGGGTCTCTCTGATGACGGTCACTTTGATTTGGCCAGGGTACTGCATATCCTTCTCGATCTTCTGTGAGATATTAAATGACAGATCACCAGCTTCTTTGTCAGTTACATGGTCTGCATCTACCAAGACCCGAAGCTCTCTTCCGGCTTGGATGGCATAGCACTTATTGACTCCTTCAAAGCCTAGTGCCAAACCTTCCAACTCTTTGAGCCTCTTGATGTAGGACTCCATGATCTCTCTCCTGGCCCCCGGTCTACTCCCTGAAATGGCATCACAAGCTTGCACAATAGGGGAGATCATAGAGGTCATTTCTATTTCATCGTGGTGGGCACCGATGGCGTTGCAGACCTCAGCATTTTCCTTATGTTTTTTGGCTAATTCCATGCCAAGGATGGCATGAGGGGTCTCAGGCTCTTCTGGCCAGACTTTTCCAATGTCATGTAACAAGCCTGCTCTCTTGGCAAGTTTCGCATTCAGACCAAGTTCAGATGCCAGGGTTGCGCAGAGTTTGGCCACCTCTCGAGAGTGCTGTAGGAGATTCTGTCCATAAGATGATCTAAATCTCATTCTACCTACCATTTTGATCAATTCCGGATGTAGACCATGTATGCCGAGATCGATCACCGTACGTTCTCCAATCTCAACTATCTCCTCTTCAATGTTTTTCGTAGTCTTGGCTACTACTTCCTCAATCCTGGCGGGATGTATTCGGCCGTCCTGAACCAACCGGTGTAAAGAAAGCCTGGCAATTTCTCTTCTTACCGGATCGAAACCCGATATGACGATGGCCTCAGGAGTGTCATCTACAATTATCTCAACACCAGTTACAGACTCCAAAGCTCGGATGTTCCTTCCTTCTCGACCAATAATCTTCCCTTTGATGTCATCACTTTCAATATTGAAAATCGAAACGCAGTTTTCGATGGCGTGCTCGGTGGCCGTACGTTGAATCGTTTGGAGAACAACCTTTTTGGCTTCCTTGGTGGCTGTCATTTTGGCTTCTTCCAGAATCTCCTTGATGTGAGCAGTAGCGTCCGTTCTCGCCTCGTCTTTAAGTGCTTCCACCAGTTGGGATTTTGCTTCTTCAGCAGTTAGATTGGAAACTTTTTCCAGGATATCTACCTGTTGTTTCTTGAGTTTATCAAACTCCTCTTTTCTCTTTTTAACAATTTCCATCTGCGCGGAGAGGTTTTCTTTCATCGATTCCATCTCTGCCTCAGCTCTCTTGTTTTGCTCGATTTGCTTTGACAAGGAAGATTCTCTTTGCTTCAGCTTATTTTCATTTGAGATAATTTGATTCTTTTTTCGATTGGCTTCTTCTTCAAATTCAGTCTTAAGTTTTAGGAATTTTTCTTTGGCTTCGAGGATTCTGTCTTTCTTGATATTGTCAGCGTTGATTTTCGCCTCTTTGATGATGAGCTTTTTCTTTTCCTCTGCTCCCTTAATTCTTTTGTCTATAGATTTTTTAAGAAGTAGCCTATCTATCACAAATCCTAAAGTAAGTCCTGCCACTCCTATGATGATGTATATCAATTCCATGATTTTATATATCAGATATTGGGTTAAAGAATGTCCTTAGCCGATAGGAGGGATACTAAATACAGAAAGAATGGCTATGCTTAAAGAGAGTCCGATAACAGTTGGTTGAGCTGATGAAGCTGAGACAGTGCTGCCTCATCTGTAGTGGCTGATTGTTCATCGTTTTTCATCTTCTCAACAAGACAATCAAAGGCCACCATCGCTAACAAGTCTTGATTGTCATCTATCCCAAATCGTTCACGATACGATTTGATTTTTTCATTGATGGCTTTGCCCGCTTTTCTGATCCTCTCCTCGTCCTTTGCGTCTACCCGCATCGGGTATTCCCGATTTCCTATTTTAAGTTTTATGGAAAGCTCGGCCATCTGTAATACTTATGCCTCCCCTAGATGGGTAATGCATTTATCTATCTCTTTTATATAGTCGTCTATTACGTCTTTCAAGTCTGTAGTGTCCTGCCCCTCGACTACCATGTTCTCTACAATTTTACTAATTTTAATCTTATTTTGAAAGCCAGAGAGCTCTTCATCTTTCCTTGAAACCTTTGTTTTTAGCTCCTGATTTTCAGTTTGATATAGCGCCGCTAGCTCTCTTAATTTTTCATGTTCACTTATCAGGAGTTTGATTTTTCGTTCCAGACTTCTTATTTCCTGATGTAGACGCTCGTTGCTCATAGTGATTACTTTCTGATGATAGCTCCCAATTCTCGCTCAAAGAGCTGCATCAGGTGATTCATTACTTTGTCTATTTGTTTGTCAGTTAGGGTCTTTGTCTGATCCCGAAGGTAGAAACTAATCGCGTAGGCTTTCTTTCCCTCACCAATACTTTGACCTTCATAAATACTGAAAACATTAACTCGATTTAATAATTTTTTCTCTGAGTTGAAAGCAATTTTCTGAATTGAATCAAAAGTAATTGCCTTGTTCAGAATCAAAGAAAGATCTCTTCGTACCTCAGGGTATTTGGAAATAGGACGAAAATCAAAGGACTTTCGTGTATAGCGTTGAAGTTTTTTCCAATCCAATTGTAGGTAAAACACGTCCTGATTGATGTCGTAATAGCTTAACATTTCGTGCTTTAACTTACCGATGGAGCCTAAGCTAACATTATTCAGCGATAGATCCAGTGCATATTGAAAAGTACTGGATTGCTGGGAAGGAATGGTGGTAACCTCCGATATGCCTGACCAGTCCAAAATACCTTCCAGATATTGCATGAGATGGTGAAAAGTGAATTCCCCAGCTTCTGACATCCAGGACGTTTCATGTGTATGTCCAGTTAGGTAAAGGCTTAGCCATTCATCTTCGTGATAATCGACATTGACATAGTAGCTCTTGTTGAATTCAAACAGGCGAAGATTTTCTTGTCTACGATTGAGGTTATGTCGGATTACTTCCAGTCCTGTGTAGAGAGGTGAGGCCTTTAATACACTCAACTCTTCGCTCGAGTGGTTCAACATTTCAACTGACGTTTCTGCTGAGAGCTTCAGTTCCTCTTGATAAATTTTGTTGGTCAGCGAGTTGGTTAGTATTTCGTTGAATCCATTCCCAGCTAAGAATGTAGATAGCTCTTCTTGTAGTTTGTAAGGCTCTTTTTCTTGGAATTCTGCCAGGTAATCTGAGGAGAAAGTGTCTTCCAATGGAATTTTGTTGAATCCGTATATCCTGAGTACCTCCTCCACTAAATCAGCTTCTCTTGTCACTTCACTACGGTATGGTGGTACTATTGCGCTGAATGATTCTCCCTTTTCCGAAGTTTGAATGTCAAGTAGATTTAGGATTTCGTGGATTTGATGGGTGGGGATCTCTTCACCAATCAAACGCCTGAAAACGCTTGTGGAGGTGGGAATAGACACAGGCTCTACAGGTTTCGGATAAATGTCGATAGTGTCTGAGGCCATAAACCCTCCGGCTAAGTCTAGGATAAGTTGTGCGGCATATTCCAAAGCAAATATTGTGTCTTCAGGATCGGTACTACGTTCAAACCTGAAGGAGGCATCAGTGGATAAGCCATGACGTTGGGCGCTCGCTCTAATGTAATCAGGAGAAAAGCAAGCACTTTCAAGAAAGATGGAGGTGGTACTATCTTTCACACCGGAGTGAATACCACCGAAGACTCCTGCTATGCACATACCACCTTGATCATCGCAGATCATCAGGTCATTGGCGCTGAGTTTTCGCTCTTTCTCATCTAAAGTGGTGAATTTTGTGCCCTCGGGGAGGGTTTTTACGATGACTTTCTGACCTCTAATCTTATCAGCATCGAAGGCATGAAGCGGTTGACCTAGACTATGTAAAACATAGTTGGTGATGTCGACAATATTATTGATTGGTTCCTGACCTATAGCACGTAGTTTCCATTGGAGCCAGTCTGGCGAAGGTCCTACTTTGATGTCCCTGATTGTCATTCCCGAGTACCTAATACAACCTTTATCGTCCTCCACAATTACCTTCACAGGGCGATCTGTTTTACGTTGAGGTAAGTTGATCTTGGGTAGACTTATCTCACGTTTAAAGTAGGCTCTAAGATCTCTGGCAGTACCCCAATGAGAGGTAGCATCACCTCGGTTAGGCGTCAGGCCAATCTCGAAAATAGAGTCTTTCCCGATATTAAACAGCTCTGATGCTGGTGTGCCATTGTTGACTTTGGTATCCAAGACGATAATGCCATCATGCTTACTTCCCAGACCAATCTCATCTTCTGCACAGATCATACCTTCGGATATTTGGCCTCTGATTTTGGCTTTTTTGATCTTAAACGGCTCCCCATTGGTGGGGAATATCGTGGTGTTGATGGGGGCCACCACTACCTTCTGACTAGCGGCGACATTCGGAGCACCACAAACAATGCTTAGCAGTTTGTCCTGTCCGATATCAACTGTGGTCAAGTTGAGTTTATCAGCGTCCGGATGTTTTTCGCACGAGATCACTTCACCAACTACAAGCCCCTGTAGGCCTCCTTTTACCTTTTCTACTGTCTCGATGCCTTCCACCTCAAGTCCTGTCTGTGTAAGTACTTCACCTAGCATTTCAGGTGGTTCTTCAATGGCAATGAAGTCTTGGAGCCAGTTATAAGATATTTTCATGTTACGATTTATCGATATTTCAACGGTGACCTTGCAGATGCAGATACAACTGAGTGTCAACGGAATTGACCAAACAGCAAAAATATAAAGTGTGTGGGTGTGTTTAGGTTAATAGCTTTTAAAATCTTTTTCTCCAGCATGTATAGATACTGGGAGGATGTTTTCAGCAGGAGGCAAGGGGCAGGAGTATTGTGCGGCATAAGCGCAATATGGGTTGTAAGCGAGGTTGAAGTCAATAATGATTTTATCGGATTTTCCGATTTCCACTTCAATGTATCTCCCTCCTCCATAAGTTTCCTTTGCACTTGTGCCATCCGAAAAAGCAAGAAAGTATTGTTTTAGCGGTCCACGTCCTTTTTTTCTTAATATGAGCAATTTCATAGCTTGATCATCAAGCTTGAAATTAGCCCATGCAAAATGCTCGTAAGTATCTGTAAGACCGTCGCTGGTAGGTAAATCAATCCTCTTCTTTCTGGCAATTCGGTCTAGCGAAGCGTTTACCCTATACTTCGTGTCGATAGGGTAATATTGAGGTGCACGGAATGGGATACTATGAAGTATAAACGGAGACTGACTACCGTTTTTTAGGTAATTGATTCGATCTTGAATTATGGATTCTATTTGCTTCTTGTATTTTTCCTGATCCTCATTGGAGCCCAAGATCAACCAGAGTAACATTCCAAATATGGGTAAGACCAGCCAAGGTATTTTTTTCATCCTTACAGCATTCCTTGATCTGCAAAACTATAAAAGCCATCGTTGGCGAAAATAACATGATCAATGACTTTAATATCAAGCACTTGTCCGGCCTGTTTGATTTTTTGCGTCAGCCGTATATCTGATGTACTAGGCTTTAAATTACCCGAAGGATGATTATGTACCAGAATTACGCCACTAGCCAAAGACTCTAGAGCGCTTTTAAAAATAATTTTAGGATCTGCAACGGTTCCCGACACGCCGCCCTTGCTGACCTGCATTTTCTTGATCAGCTCGTTATTGCGTCTCAACAAAATCACCCAAAATTCTTCATGGGGTTGATCGAGTAGCTCTGCGGTCATCAATTCATGTGTGTCGGAGGCGCAATTGATCTTGATCTTCTCTACCCTTTCCTGATCTTTTCGACGTCTGCCTAACTCGAGAGCACTCACAATGTTGACAGCTTTGGCCTCCCCGATACCTTTGAATTTCTTCAAGTCATTTACGGAGAGTCTTGCGAGGGCATTCAAATCATTTTTTGATGCCTGAAGAATGAGTTTACCTACATCTACCGCTGACAGGGTCTTCGTACCAGATCCTATCAAAATTCCCAATAGCTCTGCTTCTGACAAAGACGACTTACCCTTGATGATTAGTTTTTCACGGGGGCGATCCTCCTCAGCCCATTCCTTGATGGTTAATGTCAGTTTTTCATTGGATGCCATCTCTTCGAATTAGGACCGAATATATATAAAAATAGCCCTGATCCTTACGGAAAAGAGCTACTATATTTCTTGATAGATGGCTTAAAGCGCTCCTACATGCTTAGTAAGGCTTGACTTTAGGTTGGCTGCCTTGTTCTTATGTATAATGTTTCTTTTAGCAAGCTTGTCAAGCATACCACTCACCTGCTTTAAGAGTTCTTGAGCTTCTGCTTTATCTTCGGTTGTTCGTAACTTTTTGATAAAGGTACGAGTGGTCTTGTGTTGGTAACGATTTCTTACCCTTTTCGCCTCGCTGGATCTAATGCGTTTTAAAGCAGATTTATGATTCGCCATTTTGACTTATTTCTTCCTAATTATTAAAAGGAGTGCAAAGGTAGAAACCTTCTCATTAAAAACAAAGTCGTCTGCTGATCCGATCATTGTTTATAGCTCAACTCAAGACAAAAGTGATTTGTAATACCGTTTTGGAATTTGAGTTTTCTTCTTATTTTCCAGCGAGCAATTCATACAAATGAAAAGAGCAGGACTTCTTCTTCTGATATTTGTCAGTGTAAATTCTAGTGATTCGAAAACACCTTTATGGGGCTTCTTTGCGCATGAAAAAATCAATAGGTTAGCTGTTTTCTCCTTGCCTCCGGAGATGTTGGGGTTTTACAAGCAACACATTCAGTATCTCTCCGAAAAAGCCGTGAACCCTGATAAGAGGCGATATGTGCTGCCAGAGGAGGCTTCTCGGCACTATATTGACTTAGATCTTTACGGAGATAGCGCCGTGTATCATGTGCCAAGGTATTGGAAACAGGCCGTGGAGCGATACTCTGAGGATACGCTGAAGGCCAGAGGTATTGTGCCATGGCATATTATGTCTGTCAAAAACTACCTGACCAAGGCTATGGCTAATAGGGACGCTACACAGATATTACGCCTTTCCGCAGATTTGGGGCACTATATAGCTGATGCTAATGTACCGCTGCATACTACTGCAAACTACAATGGACAACTTACCGGTCAATATGGTATACATGGGTTTTGGGAGTCCAGGTTGCCAGAATTGTTTTTTGAAGAATATGATCTTTTTGTAGGTAAAGCAGAATACCTATCACGTCCTCAGCTGGAGGCTTGGCGTGCCTTGGAGAGTGCTCACTCTGCTTTAGATTCTGTTTTTCAATTTGAACATGAGCTTTCCAGGAAGTTTGCTAATGCTGGTAAATACAGCTTTGAGGAGAGGGGAGCTTCCACAGTGCGTGTATATGCATACGATTTTTCAAAGGCCTACCATCGTCGATTACAAGGTCAAGTGGAGAGAAGGCTAAGGGCAAGTATCAAGATGGTAGCTGACTTTTGGTATACATGCTGGGTAGATGGAGGGCAACCTGACCTAAGTGATATGGTGGACTTGGAAGTGACCGATTCTTTGCCAAAGGTACTTAGGAGAAATGTCAAGTTTAGAAATCACGAGTCGGGTAACGAATAATTTCAAGTCTGGAAAATTCCGGTTGACCATTCCTTTTTACCGGTAAATGTCATTGGCCTCTTTTCAAAGAGGTTAATCCCATTAGTTTTTAGTAAATTATTTTACTTCAAACAACTTTTCCGATCTCATGATAGACTTTTCAAACCAGGACTTAATCTATTCCATCCTTAATGGTATCCCCGATGGTATTGTAATTTATGACCTGGACTTAAACGTGCAGTATTTTAACAATGCTGCGGCCAGGATGCTTGGCAAAGCACCTGAAGCGCTAGAAAATATGACCGCAAAAGATTTGATGTTTGATAAAGAAGATAACAAGCTTTTTCAATCTATCTTATCCGATGACAGTGAAAAAATTTCTTTTCGACGGGTTTACATGACCGGACCAGGTTATTATGAGGAGGCA
>JAHCMJ010000075.1 GCA_019192485.1 Cyclobacteriaceae bacterium HetDA_MAG_MS6
CTACTTTTCAGGTAGATATTTTTTTTCATAATTGATAGAGTTTGAGCTAAAAATTTGGCAGAACTAGGGCCTGGAATTCTTTGATTCCTAGCATTGATTCTGATCTATTATTCTTAGAATTATATGGATATGCAGCTATCTGGTGACAAGACAAAGGCCGGAAGTCTCGCCGACTCATGTCGTTGTCGCCAAAAAGAGATTAATATCCGTCGTTTTGTCGCATGGGTGTTCCCAGATTAGCGTCTATCACATCTTGAGGGATAGGAAAAACCAAGTCTCTCTCTGTGATCACAGGTCCTGTAATCGGATTGTGTAACTGAACGCGTTCTAGTAGCTTACCAGTTCTCAGCAGATGATAACGTCTCTGCCCTTCACATAGAAACTCCCTTGATCTTTCATCAAGGATGAAATCTATATCCACGTCGCTAGGAGCAATGTCAGAAGCATTGGAGCGTCTCCTTACTTCATTGATAGCAGCAGCGGCCTCTGTCAGCTCATTTTGTGCTAAGTGGGCTTCTGCTAATAGCAAATAGGTATCAGCCAGTCTTAAGTACGGTTGATCTCCAAACTGCCAGTTTTGAGCTAGATTAATGGGATCAGCCCAATCCCATTTTCTGGTAAAGGGATACAGTGCTCGAATGTTGTTATTGCTGCCAATTGAAGTTTCGGGAACGGTATTGGTAAACAGCGTATCACCGTAGTTTACACCAGCAGGCAAGTTGTCATTCAGATCTTCGCGATAGATAAAATACTGTCGCACCGCAAAATTGGAAATCCTATCGTCCTGCGATTCATATATGCTAAGTGCCCAGTTGGTCGGGTTCATTCTGCCAATACCACGACCACCTCTATCCTCGCTCAGACTGACAATCCTCCAGTAGGAGCTTTGGAAATATCTTCTCATGATATTCTTACCTTGATCAGGGTTGTCTACCAGATTTTCCTGAAGAATGGCCCAAAGTACTTCAGTGTTACCTTGACTTCGCAATGCATTTCCATCATAAAATTGGTCCATAAATGGCACACCTGCTTCTCCTGATCGCACGCCGTATCTGTTGGTAACTAAAGAGAAAGGTCCTGCTATCGCAGCGCTGGCTTTTGCCTCAGCTTCAGCTGCATTTCCCATTCGCAAATACAATTCCGCTAAGTAATGTTGGGCAACGGCCTTGGATACTTTTCCTGGATTGTCTGGCTCATCTGGGAGGTGTTCTTCAGCAAACAACAAATCAGCTTCCATCGCAGTGAATATATCTGAAACCGTAGCTCGAGTCCAATCTGTTCGGATGGTATTGCCAGAAGATTCTTCCAGATTCAAAGGGACATCTCCCCAGAGATAGGTCAGGTGTCGATATGCCCAAGCTCGTATGGTACGGGCCTCCGCTATGACTTTGTTTTTGTCTTCTTCAGACCACTCGACGTCAGGGTTCTCAGCTCTGTTGATGATCGTGTTGGCAGCATTGACTGTGAGATACAACCAATCGAATATCCTGCCAATAAAACCATTATCAGATACGTTGCGACTACCATATTCGTTGGTGATTCGCTCTGATGGTCCAGGGTTCATACCAAAGACATTGTCTGTGCCGTTGATCATCATGGACATACGGATATCGCCTGCTGCATTTTCCGTAGCTCCTGTGCTACCCATCCTTTCTTTGCGTACTTCATTGTACAAGCCATTTAGGCCGGCCTGGAATCCTTCAAAATTGACATACAGGTTATCAGCAACCAATATGTTTGGAGGATCTTCTTCCAGAAAGTCTTCACCACACGACTGAGTGATCAGTAGGAGCGGGAGTGCAAAAAGGGTCCAGCTAATTTTAGATGTATTGGATTTTATGTTAAATATTTTCATGGCTACGGCTATTTAATGGTGGCATTGATACCAAAAATGAACGTCCTGTTAAGCGGAATGGCAAATTGATTGTCAAACTCTGGGTCGAGGCCTGTCCAGTCAGTAATGGTCACCAGATTCCTGGCGGTAACATAAAACCTGACGTCAGCCAAAGAAATATTAGTCAGCATCCTTTGAGGGAGTGTATATGAAAGCGTAACATCTTTCAACCTGATGAAACTGGCATCCTCATAGAATAATACTCCTCTAGGGTTGCTATTTTCATCATTCCTAGGGTAAGTATTAATGGCGTTCTCAGGTGTCCACCATGTTCGTTTTACGCCATTTCTTCTAGCTCCAACAAAGAAGATAGTCTCATCAGAATCCAACAGTCTATTGGCTTTGGTGACACCCTGTACGGTGTGTAGGAAGAAATTGAGACTGAAGTTTTTGTAAGTCAATGTACTACCAAGACCAGCGATGAAATCTGGTTGTCGATTTCCAATGAATCCTCTGTCGTCATCAGTGGTAATTAAAGTATCTCCGTTGAAGTCTTTGATCCGGACATCTCCCGGGATAGCGCCATAAAGTGCGGCGTTTGTGCTGTCTGATTGTTGCCATATGCCGTCAAAGACCAAACCATAGTTGACATCTATTGGCTCGCCAATAAACCATCGGTTAGCGATATCATCCTCTCCATTTCCATAAAGCCTGGTGATTTCATTTCTGTTCAGCGAAAAATTGAAATCAGCGCTCCATTTGAAATCTCCGTTATCAATGATAATGGCGGATAGTAAGGCTTCGAAACCTATGTTTTTGGTTTCCCCCACATTTTGCGTAATCGACGTGATACCGTGAATAGGGGATATGGCCCTGTTCAAGAGTAAATCCTCCGTATTGGAGATGTAGTAATCTATCGTACCCTGTACTCTGCCTTCGAAGAGGCCATAGTCAATGCCCAGGTTGAGAGATGTAGTTGTTTCCCATCCTAAGTTGCTCGTGGCAAGCGTACCAGGAATGAATCCTGCTCCAAGTTCATCTCCATTGTCGCCGGTCAGATAGTTTTTGGCATCCAGCCTGGCCAGCGTCTGGTAGGGTTGGATGGCTTGATTACCGATCTGCCCGTAGGAGGTACGTAGTTTCAAGTTGCTTAAAACATTGACGTTACTCAGAAATGGCTCATCGATAATATTCCAACCTAATGCTACTGATGGGAAAAAACCATACTTCTCATCCGAACCAAATCCTGAAAATCCGTCACGACGACCAGTAAGTGTAAACAAATACTTACCTGCATAAGAGTAGTTGATCCTACCCATCTGGGAAATAAGGTTACTTTTTCGGAACGTGCCGTTGCTATTGAGGACGGCTACTGAAGCTAAATCACCTTGATAGAAAGTCAATACATCATTCGGAAATCCCTCCGCACTATTTTCAAACCTGGTGAAGTCGTTGGTTTGAGTACTATATAGGGCGGTGATATCCAGGTTATGATCTCCAAAGGTTTTTTTGTAGGACATGATATTCTCTACAATAAAATTCCTCGTTCTAAGTTGCCTTTGGTTGAGGTTTCCATTTGTTTCAAAGCCATTTTTGGTATTACGACCTTGATAGGTATTGCGATCTCTATTAGAGTACTCAATCCCCGTGTTGAGTTTGTACGATAGTCCGGGAACAAACGGTATGTCCGCGTTGAGGTAAATGTTTGAGAATACTGTATACTCCTCGTCCTCACGCACATAAAGCGTATTGCCTAGCGGATTGCCGAAAAAAGGATCTTCCGGCCAAGGATAAATGGTCAAACTTCCATCTTCCTCTTTAGGATTTGTCAATGGATTCATCAAAAATGCCGCGGTGAAGTCTGCTGAAGCTCCTCCACGATCGATATATCCCAATTGGGTATTTGTTCCTGTGGTCAGCCATTCATTGACTTTTTGCTCCAGATTCAATCGCAGGTTATATCTTTTGAAGTCGTCACCTTCAGCCACTCCTTCTACATCTAGGTAAGTTCCTGATATGTAGTACTTCGTATTCTCAGTAGCAGACGCCACGGATACAACATGTTGCTGTTGGATAGAGGTCCTTGTAGCCAATTCCAACCAATCTGTTGAGATTCCAGCATCATGATTAGCTATTTCGGTTGGTGTCATGACAGAAGCAGGATCGTCCAAAGCACCTAATCGCTCTAGTTTCCAATCGTAAAATTCCTCTCCATTCATCACTTCGGGTACGTTTACTGCTTCCTGGATTCCAATGTAGCCTGAGTAGGTGATGGTAGGTTTGCCAAGAGTTCCTTTCTTAGTTGTGATCAGAATTACCCCATTAGCTCCTCTTGTACCATAGATAGCTGATGAGGACACATCCTTTAGTACTTCTATGGATTCGATATCATTTTGATTGATTTGAGAAATATCACCACTAAACGGAATACCATCTAAAACGATGAGTGGCGAGTTATTTGCCAGGATGGAGTTTTGTCCGCGAATACGCAATGAAACATTCCCTCCTTCAGCACCGGCGGAATTGTTGGTGATGTAGACACCAGAAACAGAGCCCTGTAGCGCTTGTGCAAAGTTGGTGTTAGGGACATTTTGCAATCGGTAGTCCTCGACAGATCCTACTGCTCCGGTAATGTCCCTTTTCTTTTGGGTACCGTATCCTACTACTACCACTTCGTTTAGAGCCTGGATATCAAGAGACAAAGAGACGTCGACCTGACTTCTGCCCTCAATAGATACTTCCCGGGTGACATATCCCACAAAGGACACGGATAATCTGGTAGCATCTTCTGGAGCGGAGATTCTGAAATTGCCATCTACATCCGTTACTGTGCCCACGTTGGTTCCGACGACTTGTACAGTGGCTCCTGGTAGCGCGCCTCCATCTTCATCTGTTATCTTACCTGATATCGGATTGCCTTGTACTACGACCACCTTCTGCTTCTGTGCAGACCTGCTTACTTTTTTCACATCGATGTTCTCATTGAATTGTTTAAAGACCAATGATGTGTTTTCGGCAATGACCATTAACAGATCAGCAACCGTAGTTTCGCGTTGTGGTACGTTGATTAGTTTTTGTTCATCAACATCTTTGTTGTCATAGGTAAACCGAAAGTCCGATTTTGACTCAATATATTGCAGGAGCTGCAACGAATTGGCCCTTTTCATATCGGGCTTGAGATAGACTTCTTTTATGCTTTTCACCTCCTGTGCTTTACCCGTGTTGGCCATCAAAAGATTAAGGCCTATCACTTGCAAAATCATGATATACAGGAAGTATTTAGAAAGCATAATGAATGAGTCTAGTAACTTTCTTTTCATATTTTTGTAATGTTTAATGTTTTAAATCATTGAATACGCTTTGGATAATCCCATTCCCCAATGAAGACTTATCCAATGCGGAAAACAGTCTGGTCTTACCAGGCTGTTTTGCTTTTTAGGAAGTGTTTAAAACTTTCTTCATGCTCGTCAAAATTTTATAGTAATCTTCTTTTCTCTGATGGTAAAAGTGAAATTTTCAGCGAATGCCAATCTTTCAAGCACTCTTTCAATACTTTGGTGATCAAATTCTCCATTCACGCTCCAGGGACGGTTCAGTTTTCCTTCTGCCTCGATTTCTACTCCGTACCAACGTTCCAAGTTGCGTTTGACATGCTGAAAGGAGCTCTTTCTGAAAAGTAGAATGCCTTCTTTCCAAGCAGTCATTTCTCTAATATCAAAAGCACCTTTTTCGAGCTGATTGCTTTGCCGGGAATAGGTAACTTGCTGTCCCGGTATTATCTCAGCAGCATCTCCGGATTCTCGATTTTGGACTTTGACTCTTCCTGTTACCAGTGATATTTTCAAGTCATTCTCATCTTTCTCAAAAGATCGAACATTGAAGGAGGTGCCCAATACCGTAGTGACGATTTTACCAGAAACTACATCGAAGGGATGTTCAGGATCATGCTCTACATCAAAAAATGCCTCACCCTTGAGGGTAACTACCCGGCGAGTCCCTTCGAATCGCTCTGGGAATGTGAGTCTACTTTCGGCATTTAACCAGACAATCGACTTGTCTGGTAGCTGAAACTTTATCTTCTGCCCACTTGGGTTTTCTTTTGTGATGACCTTCACCACTGGTGCTGGTGCAGTAGATTCCTGGTGCAGGTATTTGCTGGTGATGAGAGATATCCCGAGTACTACCACGAGGATTGCCGCTATCTTGAAGAGGTATCCATATTGGCTGACCCATTCTGACTTAGAAGGGGTAGAAGCTACTTTGATGGTAGGGCTAGATGAAAGAATTGATCGAAATGCTTCTTCTTTGAAACTATACAATTCATCAGGTACTGACTGTTGCTTTAAGGAGGTGACAATACTTCTCGCGTTTTCGATTAAATCTGTACTTTCAGGATGTTCCTCCATCCACCTTGACCAGTAAAGGTCTAGCTGTGGGTTTGGAGACTTGACCCATCGAATGAAGTTTTCATTTGCTAAAAGGTCTGTGATCGCTGTTTTTTCCTTTTTGGTCATTTCCTCTGTTCGTCAATAGTAGAGAAGGGAAATGCATCAGAATGACATCTCGATTTTCATAGAAACTTTAAACTTTTTTTAAAAAACACCTTCAAATGAGTGGAAAATGGAAATTTAGCAATGGAAAAGGGAGTTATAATTGTTCTATTTTCATTCATATTCAGTTTTGCAGGCTACCTATTTCAGGAAATATTGTCAATCTCAAATCTGTGCAACCGTAAGGGACCAAGGTGACGGTATCTACCTTAGTTGATATGTTGTATTTGGGGTTGGTCAAATCAGGTAATTTGGGGGTAAATTCAAATTCACCCACCCTCACAAAATCACTTTTAGGTTTCCAAACGGTGAAACCATTCTCTTGCACAGGTACGTTTTGCTCATAAAGCACCTTATTGGTTTTGACAGTATTCCAACCAGATATAATTCGTGCCGGAACTTTGATTGATAACGGTGCGTTTTCTAAGCTCCATGGATTACCAGTCCAGAGGTTTTCTTCAATTATGACCTCTTCTTGAATCACATCTAAGTTTTGCAGGGCGTATCTCCATTCGCTATCCGGATAGGTATTGTACGCTGGAAATTCTGTTGTAGATCGAGGTTTTTTGACATCAGGTTGTACAATAGTTTTTTTTGTTTTAATCGGAAGCGCATAAACCAGCGGCCCTCGAGTCAATGCTATACCGCCATAAGATGACACAAATGAAGTTTGCGGAGGGAGTTGTATTTCAATTTGATCACCTGGAGCAAATCTTCGATGTAGAGTTTGGTAGGATCCTGGGGTTAGTTTGATACTAATTGGATTTCCGTTGAGCATTGCCGATGGGGCCTTGCACCAACTAGGAATTCTAAAGGTAAAAGGAAAATCCAGGGATTTATCTAGTTGAAATGTAAATATGATAGACTCTCGAAAGGGGTATTCTGTGGATTGGGTAATTACTACCTTTTGATTCTTGATTGTACCTGTCCAGGTAGATGGAGCATACATTGCTGCTACTATTCCATTCTTATCATCCCTCATCCATAATCTGGCTGCGAAATTGGGTGTGATACGGGTCACATTGCCTGGACAGCATTCGGTAAATGGATTGGGTCCAAACGCCATCGATTCATTTCCTTTAAAAAATTGATTATGATTAGAAGTCATGGTGGCTAATACCTGATTCGGTCCGGAGAAGTATTGCAAAGCTTTGAAGTCGGAAGTGGCAGCACCTGGACCGGCATTGTAGATTGCTCGCTCGATCTGATCGGCGTAGGTAGGATTCCCCGATGCCATCAATAAATATCCTAGGCTCCAGGTCATATCTGCAATATCACAAGTCTCGTGGGTATGAAGGGCATCTACAGGAGTGTGAAGATGCTCAGATGATACATTGACTCCATCAATCATCATGTACAATTTTTGCAATTTTTCATAAGCAGCCACGGAAGGTGCGAGATATTCTTCCTGGCCGGTGTATAGATATAGTATAGCCCCTAATTTGGCAACTTCATTGTAAGTAACTCCATGTTCATAGATTGTCCCGTCACTTAGGAAATTTTCCGCTTTAACCGGACGATGACTCATTTTTCCCTGATAGTTTAGCTGGTCATAGATATCAATGGCCTTTGCCAGAAGTGCAGAGTCCCGTTGCTGCCCGTATAGCCAAAGCATATTTTCGATGTTGATATGATCACGAACCTCCAGGTATCTCTCGATCGGTTGGTCGAGGTGGAAAGCAACCATTTTTTCGAGGATGGTCGGATTCTTCGCTGCTAGGTATTCTTTCATCAGAGCTCTGAAATAGACGGCATGTACCCAACGATATTTTTTGCCTGATTTTCTTAGATACTCAGGACCTATGAAGGGATCGTCTTTTGTGGCTTGAGCTAATACAGGATAGATACGATCTTGCGCTTTTTGAATGAGTGTACTATCGTCTAGAAGATACCCTGCCGTGATCATACCATCGATCCAATAACCCGTCTGCTCATAAGGCCACCATGTTGAGGTATCCTTCACTTCTTTTCCCCAGCCCGCTTGGTTGAATGGGTAGCCAGCGTGTTCCAGGTTTCCTGTAAGTCCATCTTTTTGAATTTCTAAATAAGTACGTAACCAACCTGTAGGTTGGATTTCATCTGGAGGTACTTCTCGAAACTTCCCAAAGTAAGATGGGACTTCGAGACTCCTCTCGGTTTTCACCTCACAATTAGTCAACAGACAGAGTAGGAATATGGCTGATAGCGATATTTTGATCATAATGATTACGTTACAAAAAGACTGATGTAATACCTGATCTGTAGT
The DNA here is from genome assembly GCA_019192485.1 of Cyclobacteriaceae bacterium HetDA_MAG_MS6. GTDB lineage: Bacteria > Bacteroidota > Bacteroidia > Cytophagales > Cyclobacteriaceae > MS6. The sequence continues at coordinate 8,630 of JAHCMJ010000075.1, forward strand.
TAATAATCAGATTCGCTTCAATTCAGAGCTAGGAGCTACTGTAAGTAGACTTTCTTTAATTGATCAAGGGCTTTGTAAACCAGATTTCTTACCGATCTCACATACTTCATACCCATGACCTGCTGTATCTCTTTGTAGCTCATGTCTTCGAAGTAGAGATAGTAGATAGCTTCTCTTTGATTATTGGAAAGCTTCTTGATGGACTGAGTCAGTTTGATTGATTTTTCTGACTCTATTTCTCTATCTGCAATAACCTTTTCACTTGATGGGATTACGGTGAACTGCAGATTCATAAAGTGCTCCAATTGAGATTTTCGCTTTTCATTCCGCTTCTTTAGATCGAGCAGTCTACGTCTAAAGGACTTCAGTAGATAGGGCCGAATACAATTGATACCTGAAAGGTTTGCCCGGCGTTCTCTAAGATCGATGAAAAAGTCTTGTATCGCGTCTCTGATGACTTCCTTGTCTAGGGAAAACTGTTTTCCTAGTCTGACAAGGATTTCGAAATTACTCTCGTAAATCTCACCAAAAGCTTCTTCGCTGCCATGTATGAAATCATACCAGACATCAGCATCTGGACGGCCTGTGACATAGGAGTGGCCCGCATGTTGGTAAAGAGGAAGTTCTTTACCTTCTTGCTTTTTAGGGTTGTCCACATTCGGGTCAATAAGGCCGCTCATTTGATGATAAATTATTCGAATATTACAATTTTTATCCGAATTCAAAAACATTTTCGAATGAACAGGTAAATCCCTTATGTTGGTTTGGTTAATCAAAGTCATATCGAGAATAGCTCTTAATCGTTTGAAAATCAGATTTTACATGTTGTCTTTTTTTGTTTGATGTTTATTTATATTTCTATGTACTTATGGTTCACTTGTTTTCCCCTTAGTGCAAGATTTGGTTGATCATACCAAGTGCAAGCCGTTGGCCCAAAATTCTTTGCCCTTCACTATCAAGGTGTACCCAATCTCTTTTTACACTTAGATCCGATGTTTTGGTGAAAAATATATGGGGATCTTGGTTTGCTGTATTTTCAATAATTGCATTGATCGATTTTCGATTTTCTGCCGTCCAAGCCTTCGGGTTGTGGTTGCAGACTTCAACCAATCCAATAGGAATTGAGTCCCCTGATATCAAGCCTTTGATTCTGTCTAGTAGCTGGATCAATTGCTTGCCATAGTCATCAATATTGCCTTTTACCGCGTCATGAGCTCCTTGACTCCAAAGTAGTCCTTTAATGGTGCCAAATTGCTGAGCAAATTCTATTCTCTCCCGCAGGTTAGACCACAAACGAACTCCTCGAAACAGCGAATCCCCGAGCCATTGGCGTATACCACTACCGCCCACTGCACAGGGGACTAAGGCAATTTGAATGCTATCTGGAAGATTTTTGACCATCACTGTGCCGAATGCCAGGCCACAGTCGAGACCGGTACGCTTTGGCTCATAGTGGTGCAGTGGTTCTTTGGCTAGAACCCACTGATTTTGTATGGAGAGGTAGATGATTCGATCGTTTGGTATCGTATCCTGGGCCTCGACTAATCCTCTTCCCGCCATATTAGACTGTCCGGCCATCAGGAATATCCATAGGTTTTCCTTGCTGGCAAGTCGGTCAGGTGCAGTCAATATCTTTGGAAAATAAGCTTTCCTGTGGATATTGATAGGCCCATCTTTCTCTTGACCAGAGGCATTAACAATAGACAATGCTACTAGAAAAGAACAGACCAATGTCTTCATGGATTTTTTGCGATTTCGCTTAGGGTCTGTTTCATTTCTTCAAGTTTTTCAGGATATCTATGTGCCAGATTATCCCTTTCGTTGGGATCTTGTTCAAGGTCAAACAATTGCGGTATCGGTTTGATACCAGATTCTATTCCCTTTGCATTACCCACCCAACTGTAGTCTTTACTAGAAGGAGCGATGTATTTCCAGTTCTCTGAACGTAGGCTAAAAGTGTAAGACTCCTCAAGCATATGTATTCTACCTTGGTCGGATGTTCCGAGCAAAACTTGCGATAGGTCCTTGCTATCTAGGAGCGGAGGTGTTTTCAAGTTGAGTAGTCCTGCAATAGAACGATAAATGTCTACTTGACTCCACATCGCATGGCTTGATCCCGGTTGAATTACTGTAGGCCAATAGGCTATAGTTGGCACTCGTGTCCCTCCTTCGTAGGCACTGTATTTTCCTCCGCGTAAAAAGCCATTCGGTTGATGATCCCCGAGTTTCTCCACTGCCCCGTCCTGATAACCATCATCGAGAACAGCACCATTGTCGCTGGTGAAAATGATTAGTGTATGCTCTTCATGGCCTGTTGATTTTATCTTTTCCAATAACTGACCTACGACCCAATCCATTTGAGCAATAGCATCTCCTCTGGGGCCCATTTCACTCAAACCCTGAAACCTTTCATGGGGAGCTCTCGGTACATGGATATCATGAAAGGGAAAGAATAGAAAAAAAGGACTGTCTTCGGTGTTTTCTATAAACGAAAGTGCTCTCTGTAGAAATACATCAGCCATATCCTCGTCTTTGATCTCAGCATTTTGTCCTCCTTGCATGAACCCAATCCTACTCAATCCATTGATGATAGACCCGCTGTGTTGTGTGTCAGCTTTCTGCTTGAGGAGGTGAGGGTGTGAAATACCTGTCGGTCTTTCAAAAGGATTGTTAGAAGGATCGTCCGTGAATTGAATACTAAGAGGATCATGGTGTTCTATACCTACTATCTTGTGATTTTCCAGATAAACACTCGGCACTCGGTCTCCGGTAGACGGAAGTAAAAATGCATAGTCAAACCCAATTTCAAGAGGGCCAGGTTTGATATCAGCATTCCAGTCGACCTGGCCAGTCCCTAAGCCCAGGTGCCATTTGCCTACTACACCTGTACTGTACCCAGCCTGCTGTAACAAAGAAGGTAGGGTGGATGTGCCCGGAGGTATGATCAACGGGGCATCGCCAGGAAGTACCTGCGCTTGATTTCGGAAAGCGTACTGCCCTGTTAATAATGAATATCGAGAAGGTGTACATGTCGCTGCGGCAGAGTGTGCATCGGTAAACTTGAGGCCATTCTCAGCGAGGTAGTCAATGTTTGGGGTTTTGACTCCTTTAGCTCCGTAGCAACCGACATCTCCAAAACCAAGATCATCGGCATATAGTATGACGATGTTAGGCTTCGGATGTTTTACATCTTGGCAGGTAGAGAGCATAAAGATCATCATAACTGCCAATGAAAAAGCTATAAATCCGCGCAACATTTTGGGGTGTTTATAAGGGAAGAAGGAAAAAAGATCAAAATGACATCCTTCTTTTCAAATTCATTTGCTGTAGGAGGTAAATTGGATTTTAAAAATGATAAAAATCAATCGTCGATGTCATTAAAGTCTGTTGATGTCGGCCCAGATCAATTTCCTCGTTCTTAACTTCGCCAACGATGAATCAAGGAACAAAAATTGCTATCGGCTTGGGTCTACCCGCCCTGATTTTAGTCATCCCTACAGATATTTTCCCGCTAGAGGGAATAACTGTTGTAGAGCAACGGGTTGTTTCGATCTTTTTGTTGGCTGCACTATTTTGGATACTAGAGCCTATTCCGATCTATGCTACATCGTTGCTTATTATCTTTTTGGAGTTGGTGATGGTTTCCAACAAGGGGCTGAACGTCCTGATCAAGGATGAAAACATGGGTACGCTTTTGTCCTACAAGGACATTATGTACACTTTCGCATCTCCCATTATTATTCTTTTCTTAGGTGGGTTTTTTCTGGCTATGGCTGCTACGAAGTTTCGACTGGATCAAAACCTGGCTCGGGTACTACTTCGACCTTTTGGTACGAACCCTCGTTGGGTCATGTTAGGTTTGATGCTAATTACCGCAGTTTTCTCTATGTTTATGAGTAACACGGCGACCACCGCTATGATGCTGTCCATACTCACTCCTGTGCTGGCTTCTTTTCGAGATGGTGATCCAGGCAAATTAGCTTTTACATTAGCCATACCTGTAGCAGCAAATGTGGGAGGGATTGGTACACCAATTGGGACTCCTCCAAATGCCGTCGCATTGAAATACCTCACAGGTGATTACATGGTGAGCTTTGGTGAGTGGATGGGATTTGCAGTGCCTTTTGTAGTGATACTGCTTTTGATAGGTTGGTTCGTTTTGATGTCATTCTACAAAATAGCTACACCTGCAATTCAACTTGAGGTAAAGGGGAGTTTTTTAAAAAACAGGAAAGCATATATCGTTTATGTCACTTTCATTCTTACGATTTTACTATGGTTGACTGATTTCATTCATGGGATGAATGCTTATATAGTTGCCATGATTCCCGTTGCCGTATTCTCGTCATTTGGTATTATCACTCGACAGGACTTGAAAAACATTAGTTGGGATGTGTTGTGGCTGGTTTCTGGTGGGATTGCCTTGGGTTATGCATTGGACTCAAGTGGCCTGGCCTCAAGACTGATCAATGCTATACCTTTTGCTTCGTTATCTCCTATAATTGTTGTGCTGGCTGTTTCTTTAGTGGCGGCACTTATGGCTAACTTTATGTCAAATACAGCTACGGCTAACCTCTTGCTGCCTTTGATAGCCGTTTTAGGCACTTCTATTTCATCGCTATCCGATATTGGAGGGGGTATGATGGTTATCCTGTGCACTACCATTGCTTGCTCTATGGGTATGGCATTGCCGATTAGCACTCCGCCCAATGCGCTCGCATTTGGTACAGGGCTTTTGACCACGAAGGATATGGCTAGACCTGGTATATTGATAGCGGTAATAGGGCTTTTGCTGACATATGGCCTGATGATCATTATGAATGCCATTGGATTTTTTTGAATGAGTGACCTCAAGGACTATATCATATCAGCTTATTTTTCAGACCCTGATCATATGATTGACCTGAAAGAAGGTCAGGTATTGTTACACCAAAACGAGATCAATCACAGGTTGTTTTTCATTGTTGAAGGCGTGTTACAAGGTTTTCTCCCTGATGAAGACATCAAAGATCCAGTTTTAGAGGAGAATGCTGGTGGGTTTATAGGTGTGTACAGTTTCTTTTCGAAGGATCATAAGAGTTATACTGAAGTCAGGGCGGCAAAGAGGTCCAGAGTAGCCTATTTCAATGGTGATCCTTTTAAACTTCCCGGTGATGAAGGGGTGAAATTTACCAAATTCTTGTTTTCCGTTGTTGTAGAAGAGCTACGAAGTCGGCAACATTTTGCTGGTCATATGGCTCGGGAAAGGCATAAGAGCATGACAAAACTCCTGCAAAGTGAGAAGATGATTGTATTAGGTCAGCTTTCAATGGGATTAGCGCACGAATTGAATAATGCCGTCGGGGCATTTTCCAGCAACCTGGATCAACTCACCAGAAGTTTGACAGACTATTTTAAGTCTCATGAATCAGAATTTGTTACTCCTTATTTTTTTGAAGGACTTAGAGAGGGACAAACGAAGTCAACTAAGGAGTTGAGAGAAGAACGTTCGGATTACGAGCAATTAGGGCTCAACAAGTCAGCTACAAGGAGGATCGCCAAAACAGGCTTGGACCCAGTGATGCTAAAAGCTGTCATCAATGATGATGAGCAGTTTGGCACACAATTGTCTTTTTTGTGGGAGATGGGAAGTACGCTCCATGATATGGAGGTATCATCTCGACAGGCTGCTCATGTGGTGCAATCTGTGAAACAAATGGGTGTGGCCAATCAAAGGTGGTCCTATACCGTCGATGTCAACAAGACCATTTCCGAAGCACTCGCCATATTGAAAGGTATCAGCAAAGAGGTAGCGATAGAAACGCGATTCGAACAAGAGCTTCCTTCGATTTATGCTTGCTCTGGGGAGTTGATCCAGATTTGGGTCAATCTTGTTAAAAATGCAATTGAAAGCCTCAATGCTTTCAATCAAGATACTCGTAAAGTAATGATCACCACACAATTAGATGGTGTGAGTATTGCGGTGAACATCGAGGATAATGGCCCTGGTATTCCCAAAGAAGTATGGGAGAAAATCTTTCAGCCCAGCTTTAGTACCAAAGTGGCCGGTTTGTCTTTTGGACTAGGACTTGGCTTGACCATTGTCAAAAGGATTATCGAAGAACATGGAGGTGAGATCAAGGTGACAAGTCAACCCGGTCAAACTGTTTTTTCTGTTTTCTTACCGATCGAGACTCAACCTAAAGAATAAAGAAATGGATCGATTGTATATTGTATGTGTGGACGATCAGCGCGAGGTACTCAATGCGTTGGCTGATGACCTGGAAATCTTAAACGCTCATGTTGAGGTTGAGATATGCGAGTCAGCGAGCGAGGCTAAGACCTTAATTGAGGAAATTGATGCTAATGGGGATTTGCTTGCGGTTGTCATTTCAGATCAGGTGATGCCCGGTACATCGGGGGTGGATTTTCTCACACAGCTCAAAGAGGATGGACGTTTTCCAAAAACATTGAAAATTCTCCTTACGGGTTTAGCAACGCATGAGGACACTATCCAAGCGATTAATGAAGCTGGCTTGGATCAGTATATTGAAAAACCATGGAGCCAGGAGGACTTGGTGATTAAAATTAAGAAACTCCTCACCTTATACGTTCTCAGGTCAGGTTTGGACTATCAATCCTTTATACAGGTGCTAGATCAGACGACATTGTACGAAGGATTGAGAGCCAGAACATAACCGTCTGAAATCCATTAGATCGACTTAGCTTTGCCGGCTTATGTTGGCAAGCAGTAAGACTTTTAGAACCTTCACGGAATTAAACCTGGCGTTGTTGATTATCAGCTCGTCAGGGGTCTTGGGTAGATCTATTGATTTAGATGCGACACTGATTATTTGGATTAGGTGTTTGTTAGGAGCTGGGTTTCTATTAATGGGTTGTGTAATACTCAAGTCCTCATTGCGGATTAAACGGAGAAGGGATTTGGCTATGATGGCACTAGCGGCCGCTCTTCTTAGTCTGCATTGGGTGACATATTTCTATTCTTTACAGATTTCTTCTGTAGCCATTGGTATGTTATCGCTATTTACATATCCTGTATTTACTGCCTTTCTGGAGCCAATGTTCTTAAAGACTCGACTTTCAAAAGCTCATTTACTATTGGGGTTGATCACATTAATGGGAGTAGCATTACTTGTACCTGTTATAAGCCTTGATAACAACATTACATTGGGTGTTTTGATAGGATTGTTTTCTGCCATCCTTTATAGTCTGCGAAATTTAATGATGAAGGTGCAGGTTGCCGACTATCCAGGTACGACGGTGATGTTCTATCAGTTAGCATTTAACGTAGTTTTCTTGTTTCCTACGATCTTCTTTTCCTCCTGGGATACGGTTTTGCCGCAGTGGGCTCCATTACTGTTTTTAGGGTTGATGACAACAGCAGTTGGGCATACCCTTTTTGTACGTAGTTTCAGCTATTTCACCGTGACAACGGTAAGCATTCTGAGTGTGGTGCAACCTGTATATGGTATTGTGATGGGGCTCATTTTTCTAAACGAAGTTCCTGGTTGGAGGGCAATCATAGGTGGCATGCTTATTCTCCTGACTGTCGTTATCGAATCATATAGATCTTATCGATAGCTACGTATCTCAATAGGATTTCCGCTGAATCCCATCTTCAAAAATATGAAACTAACGCAATGAGCAGGTTACAAATGGTCTACTGCATGGCCTAAACCTGGCTTTTAACGATATTCAGCTGTGATCTGCCGTATACAGGTTGTGTGTATATCTTAAATTTGATACTAAAGTAGTCGTAAAGATATCGTCCGAAGAACCGCATACAATTGAGGCCATTCCTGGCTTGTGTTTGAACTGCATTTCGGCGATTTCTATTTTTCACCAAGCGAACAACTGAAATGAGGTTTTGTGGTCTTCTTATTTTTTGTGTGATCATCGGATGTGTTGGATGCAGCGAGTCTGATACTGTACAGGGAAAACTGCTGACGAAAGACGTCGGTATTATTGATTCTCTCAATCACGTATCATTTGAACTGCGG
>JAHCMJ010000076.1 GCA_019192485.1 Cyclobacteriaceae bacterium HetDA_MAG_MS6
GATTTTCTAAAAGATCAATTTCCATCTAAACGCCCACTTCCAGGAGAGCTGGTATGTAGTGATTCCTGCTTGCTTGAGCATATCCTCCAATTCAGACTTCCTGAACCCTCGGCTTACAGAAATAATAGAGTCATTTTTCACCATGGTTGATTTTGAAAACCAGGAAGTGAGCCATTTGATGGAATAGTAGGCCAAAGAATGACGATGTAGGTCATTGATGATAACCCCCAGTCGTGCTTGAGATTTGAACTGACCAAAAAGCCTGATCAACTCTTCGTTGGTGAAGTGATGTAGAAAAAGGCAGCAGTGAATGATATCAAAGCTTTTTTCGGCAAAAGAGTCCGCCAAGATATTTTCAGCACTAAATGTAATTTCTGGAAAGTCCTTGTTATTCTTTATTGCGTATTGTACAATATTGGGGTTGGCATCAATGCCATGGAATAGTACTTTACCCTTCTTCGTCCTCGTCCAAAGTGCCATAGCTTGCATGATGTCACCACCACCACAGCCTAGGTCTGCAAAGGAGATTTCATGGTTCTGTTTACGGACCATCTGCTTAAAGGCAGAAATACTGATCTGATTGCCTCCCAAAAGCCGATTGATAACATCTAACTCGCGAAGAGTCTGATCTACCACTGACCCGTGACAATCCAGATCGTCCATGATCTCTTTTTCCTCCGACCTACGGCTAAGATCTACTGGCATTTGACCTCCAGTAACATACTCTCCAGCGTCAGTCCAGGCCCAAATGCAAAACTTAAGATATGCTCACCATCTTGTTTTGAGGCCAAACCTTTCATCACATCCTGAATGACAAAAAGTACCGTAGGAGACGACATATTGCCGTGCTGCCTGAGGATGTGGTGTGCACTTTGATTCTGAGCCTTGGTTATGCCTAGTTCTGCTTCTATTACCTCCAGGATGCGTTTACCTCCAGGGTGGAGGGCAAAGTGCTGAATTTCCTGTACTGACAGATCTAGTTTGCGTAAGAGTCGAGAGGTCAATTGGCCAATGCCTTGTCGGATGACGTCGGGGACTTTGGCCGAGAGCTTCATTTCGAAACCAAAGTCACCAATAAACCATCCCATTTCATTTCTACCTTCCAAGGCAAGGTCGCTATAAAACTGAGCAAGTCTTAATTCGACATTTCCATAACCGCCAGATGTGACTAGCGCCGCCGCTGCTCCATCTGCGAAAAGAGCATTTGACAATAATGTATCCTCGTCTTTGTTCTTTTGAAAGTGGATACTACAGAGCTCTACGCTGACTAGGAGTACTTTAGCATCTGGATCACTAGCGATAATTTTTTGAGCACACTTCAAGGCATTAAAGGAGGCATAGCAACCCATGAAGTTGATAGCTGTTCGTTCAGTGTCGGTAGCCAATCCAAGGCTTTCAAGCAGTTCTATATCCAATCCCGGAGCATACATTCCAGTACAGCTCACAGTGATGAGGTGCGTGATATGCTGACCTTTGACCGTAGACTTTTCCAGACATTGTTCTGCGGCTTGCATGGCTAGGAAAAGGGCTTCTTCTTTGAAAATCACCATCCTTTGCTGTGTAGTCGGAAAAGGCTCTAAGGATTGGTCTTGTGGGAAAAAATGAAATACGCCATCGTCTGCATAGTCCGCGAGTACCGTTCCCCTGTGACTTATTCCACTGGCTCGATATAACACACGCAAGGCCTTCTCCTCTTCTGCAGATAATTCCAGGTATTTCACCATAAAATCTGCGATTGAAGTCTGCGGAAGACTCAAAGGAGGGGTAGCTGTACCAATGGATGAAATGTATGCGGACATAAACAATGCTTAATTATAACTCCTATGGAACCGTAAATGTCCATTCAGGAAAGAAAAAATATCACTTTTTCTTATGAAGAAACGAAGTTGGCATCGTTTATTGATTAACATTACCTGCCCGGTGACTATTAGCTGACATATCAACTATAAAGATTTAAATGGGTAAATCAACCATTCTTCATCTCCGCATACCATTTTCTTTTTTCCTCCTTCCGATCTTCTTGTTTGCAGTGGCTGTAGGACAACCTACTAACGCACTTCATACAGCATTGGTGTTTTTTATCCTACACTTCTTAGTTTACCCAGCAAGCAATGGTTTCAATTCTTATTTCGATAAAGATGAGGAAAGTATTGGTGGCCTGAAGAATCCACCAAAAGTCACCATGGAATTGTACTGGGTTTCTTTGATAATGGATGGATTAGCCATGCTACTAGGGTTATTGATCTCAGTAGAGTTTGTGATTATGGTATTGATTTATGGACTAATTTCTAAAGCATATAGTCATCCTATTGTTAGGCTGAAAAGGTACGCAGTAATTGGGTGGTTGGCTGCTGGTATTTTTCAGGGTTATTTCACTTTCTTGATGGTGTTGGTCGGGACAGGGCTGGAGCTTTCTTCGACATTTTCTGGGTCCATGCAAGTACCCGCAATTCTCAGTTCTATGTTTCTACTGGGCTCTTATCCCATGACTCAGGTATATCAGCATGACGAAGATGGTCGACGAGGAGATCATACCATTAGTCGTATGCTAGGAATACTAGGCACTTTCCACTTTACTGCAATTTTTTTCACGATTACCATGGCGGGCTTCGGGGCGTACTTTTATAGTTTTCAATCTATACAACATGGCATCGGGTTTTTTCTTTTCACTCTACCGATCCTCTTATTTTTTTTGTATTGGTACTTGAAAGTCACTAAAGACATGACCCAAGCTAACTTTAAGTACACCATGCGTCTTAACTTTATTTCTTCAGTTTTTTTAAACCTGTTTTTTGTGCTTTGGTGGCTTAGTGATCAATCCCTGAGTTGATCTAAAACGGTTTTCCGTGTGTTTGACTCATTAAAAATCGGGCTACTGGTTTGGAAACATTTCCTAGTGTCACAGCAAATCCGGATGACCGACCTCCGCCAAAAAGATGCTGTATTTGCCGACCTGCCCAGTGCCGGAAGGCGAAAGTTTGGGACCAGTTACGTGTATAGGCTCTTTCCAAATCGGAACGACTGAAACTTTTATTCTCAAAAAAACGGACTACCATTTCTGATAATATCTTGGCAGAATGAATGGCCATAGCCATACCATTTCCACACAAGGGAGTAATCATGCCTGCGGAATCTCCGGACATTAATACATGTTGATGGACGGCTTCTTTGGGATCAAAGGAAATTTCATTGATTACAAGCGGCTCAGGAAACAGAAAATCGCTTTGCTCGAAGATGTTTTTTAGGTACGGGTTTTCGTGTAGTACAGAATGCTCCATTTCTTGGATACTAGCATGAGCCCGAAGGTTTTTACGATGACTCAAATAGCAAAGGTTGTACACATTGTTTTCGACTCGACTAACCCCACAATAGCCGCCATTGAAATTGTGTAACGATATTTCGTCTCCGGGCAGATCAGTTTTGATGTGATATTTCACGCCTATATATGGAGAACGTTTTGCCATAAAACGTCGGGTCATTTTCTTATCAATAGATGAGCGCTTACCTTGTGCTCCAATAACGATGATGGCCTCTTGGCTCGTGTTATCTGATAGGTTAATCTTGAACACATCATCCTGGTATATGACCTTCTCGACTTTTGTACCATCCCGGATCACTACTCCCTCCTCGGAGGCCTTTTGCATCAACCAGTGATCATAGCGATAGCGACTGATGCCCCAGCCACCGAGATCTAGTGGCATTCGCAGTGCTTTACCCTTGATAGATGTCAACTGAAAGCTGCTTATAGACGATGGGTTGTATTCATGAGGATATAAGCCATTCGCCTCAAGGAATGGAACAACCTCATTTGAGATGTATTCGCCACATACCCTGTGAAAGGGGTATTTTTTTTGTTCTATCAGTTCGACATTTAGACCATGTCTGTTGAGGATAATGGCATTGACCAACCCAGCTAATCCTCCCCCAATTACAATGACATCTTTCATGGCCCTATTTGGAAAACGACATACGCTCTATTTCTGTCCAATGTAAATTGGTCCAGGACCTCTACATCAGTTGGTAGATCTGCGAGAGATGCCAGATAAATGCTGCCGCTTTTTACTTTGTCCACGTGAGCAAGAATTGTACCAGATTGTATTGTGTATAAGTATGAAAATCGAAAGGGGAGATATGAAATTTCCTTATAGACTACCTCCTCATTGGATATAAATGATTTTCCAGTTTTAATTGTTTCAGGAGCATAAAAATAAACGGTTGCTGACTGCTGGTAGGCTAGCAGTTGATCTACTTTCTGGTAATAGTCAAGAGCCTGGAAATTTTGCTTCCTGATTGGAAATACGGTAAAAACGAATAGACCCCTTAATGCTAAAAGCAGGAGGAGAACACCAAAGATAGCGGAGATTTTTTTCGAGTAGCAAATTATGGTGATACCCACAAAGAGGGCTGCAAAAAAAAGTGAAACGACCATTTGCTCAGGTATGGTAACAGGTAACTTGACAAAGCCTAATATCAAAACAGCGGTGGACAACAAAGTTCCCAAAGCGATCATCAACCAATAGGTCAGATGCTCTCTATAGCTACTAGATAAGTAAACAGCTATGCATATGAATGACAGCGGAACGAACATATACAGGTAACGCTCTCGCGTCCCTGGCGAAATCCAATAGACAATCAGATTGGCTATCAGACAAAGTGTAATGCTCATTACCCAGGGGTTGTGCAAGAGTTTGATTAGTCTTTTCCACTGCCAGGAGATGGCGAAAATAGCACTCCAGGGCAGACAGATTTTCAAAAGCATCACTGGCAGCCTAAAGAGTTGAAACAAATAGTCTATCCCATCATCTTGTGTTGTGCGACGCGAGGATTCTCCTATCAACCTATTCAAATACGGCCACACCGTCTGCTCCTGATGATACATCAAAAAGTAGCAGGCTATCAGTCCAAAACCCACAAATCCGGCAACAAAATGGCTGGGGAGAAAAAGTTTTCGCCAGTTCCCAAAATAGATAAATATGACGAGTAAGCTAATTCCCTGAAACGCGATGGAGGGTAGCCCTTTTGTCAAAAATCCAGCGGCCATCAGCAGATAACTGACAACGAACAAGGCCTTGAATCGATTGACATGAAAAAAGTGAATAATGCTCAGCAGTTGGGCGTACACCAACAAGGAATAAAACATATCTATCTCGCCTAAAAACGAGAAGATGTACAAGAACTCGGAACAGCAAACAATGAAGAGGGTAGCCAAAAGAGCGGCATCTGAGCCTAACTTTTTTCTAAACCCGAAGAACGTAAGGATTGACATGCCTATCAATGACAATACAGTAGGCAGTCTTACTACCCAGTGATGAAAACCAAATATTTGGAAGCATCCAGCCATCACCCAATTATAAAGTGGAGGTTTGTTATAGTAAAGTCTACCATTTAAAGTTGGAGTCAGGTAGTCTCCGGAAATAATCATCTCCGTTGATACCAGGGCGCGACGGGGCTCTTCAAACTTCAATGGCAGATAGTCCAATCTGAGGAAGAGCAGTGCGACAGCGACTATAATGGTCAATACAAGGTATGGAGGGCCAGGTAAAATCCTCATGCCTAGCAAAGAAAGCCAAAACTGAGCGAAATAGCAGGTTTGTAAAAAACGTCATAAAAATGCCGTATATAAGTCTGGCGTTAAGGTCTAGTTGGATCAGGTGCTGATGTAGCTTTGCAGGATGGAGCCCAAAAAACTGTCATCCAAGGTAATTGCAATTCGCAGGTTACAAGGACTCAGTCAAGAGCAATTGGCTAGGCAATCATCACTACATCTACGAACCATCCAGAGGATAGAAAAAGATGAGACAATCCCACGAGGTGATACGCTGAAAAGGATAGCTGGAGTGTTGGGTATTTCGATGGAGGAGTTATCGGAAGGCATGCCCAGTACTGGTTCCTCGATGGGCTTGGTACTGGTATTATCTCAGCTAGTATTTCTGGTCTTCCCGATTTTAGGAATGATAGTTCCTTTGATCATATGGATTACTCAACGAGACAAAGCGCCAGGACTTGATGACCTTGGTAAAAGAATTCTGAACTTTCAAATCACCTGGACCATTGGTTTATTTGCTTTTGCTAGTATCGTCTTTATTCCTGCTTTTATTCCTACTTCCTCAGATTTATGGTTGGACATAAACGAACGACATTTTCTTGGAGTTATCTTCGCCTTGTACGTATACAACCTAGCTATGATTACAGTTAATGTGGTTTTCCTTTTCCAGAAAAAACAGGCGTGGATGCCAGCGATCACATTCTTGAGATGAGGAGATTAGTTCAAGTACTTTCTAAATCATCCGCTTCAGCCTAAACTTCTTAGTGAGTATTTCACCACCTCGGTTGATTTTGATCTTGATTTTGTAATCGTTGCGCCTTCTCAAGATCATATTGATCTCCGTCAGAGAAGAATTGTAAAGATTTTTGCCATTAACACTCATAATCTTGTCTCCCACACGAATATCCACCTCCTTAGCGGGTGTTTTTTCTCGCACATCGATTACTATCAGTGTATCCAGCGCATTGCTACTGGCGGCTACATTGATGCCGCTCATGTCAAACTCAAAAGCATTGTTGAAGGCTGGGCTCTTTCGAAGGTATATTCGTTGTTTGCTATAGTCAAAGATCGGATGAAATCTAGTTAGGATCTCACCTCCAAGGGTACCATGGCGTGAGCCGCGCTTGATAACATTGCTGTAAGCCCCTGTACTAGGGATGGACACCAGTACATTCTCAAATTGATAGTCGTTGATAGTGTACGAGCTTAATCGGCCTACTTCACCTGGGATCTCACCTCCAAGCCCCTGGCCAAGCCTGGCATAGATGGTTTTTTCCGGATACTCCAGATCGTCTGTATTGTTCACATCCAATAGGAGTGCATGGCTGGCTCCGGTATCCACCATGAGTCGAATAGGAATCTTCTCCTCGTTTTGTTTGAAGTAGGAAATCACATAAGGTTTCGTATCTACCAAACTCATATCTACCCAGGGCATTCGTTTTTTTGGTTTAAAAAATTTGGGGTCGTATAGCGTAAGTTTGTTTTCGGTATAGTTGATGTCCACTACGAATCGGCTGAAAACATCATATCCGATGATTCCAAATATCTCATCTCCCAAATTCTTTTTGAGCTCCAGGTAATCCTCCTCCAATACCAGCATAGACATGAGATTCGCCTCTACCTGGCCAGGTAGGGTCAATGTGACATTGTTAGCTACATGCGCTGTGATCGAATCTCTAAGACCTGGACCAGAGACACGTATCGTTCTGACCAGATTGAGATTCAATAGTTCGGCAAAGACTTTTTCAGTAAGAATGGCTGATTCTGCCCCTGTATCGAGGATAAACTTGAGTGTGAAAAAGTGATTGACTTTGACAGGAATGACAATGAGATTGTTGAATTGCTCAAAGTTCATTTGCACTTTTTTCACACCTGTAGGCAGAGCAAAACCAATTCGGCTTTGGCCTTGAGAGGTGATGGTAATAAGGGTGAGGAAAATGCTAAACCAAATTTTGTTCATTCAAGGGATGAAAATCTCTGTTTTTTAAATTAATCAAAGCCTGAGACAATATTCGTCTAACAAGCGCAAAATCTCTCCCCCTTAGTATCGTTGACGACCTAGTCGAATAGACTTTTGATATCCTCTTGGGAGAGGCTTTTCACAAAGCTTTCCTCTACGGTGATGAGGTCCTTCGCTAGCTTCAGTTTAGACTCTTGTAGTGTAAGGATCTTCTCCTCCACGGTATCACGTGTGATAAACTTGTAGGTGAAGACCTTATTTTTCTGACCAATGCGATGGGCCCGGTCAATTGCCTGAGCCTCTACCGCCGGGTTCCACCATGGATCCAATATAAAAACGTAATCTGCCTTGGTGAGGTTTAGACCTAGGCCTCCCGCCTTGAGTGAGATGAGAAAAACACGAACATCATCGTTTTCCTGGAATTTTTCCACTTCCCTTTGGCGATCCTTGACAGATCCATCGAGGTAAGCGAATTCCACATGCTCTTTTTGCAGGAACTCTTCAATGATTTTAAGGTGCTTGACGTACTGGCTAAAGATCAAGATCTTATGATCCTTGCCAAGCGCGTTTTGGATCATGTAAGTGATGTCTTCCAGCTTCCCTGAGTTACCATCATATTGCCCGTCAATGAGTTTGGGATGATTAGCTATTTGTCTCAATCGGTTGAGACCTTGCAGAATGATAAAAGCAGAGTTTTTCAGCCCATCTTTTTCAATAAGGTCAAGGATCTGATTTCTATAAGCGTTTTTTTCCTTTTCATAGTACTCGCGCTGCGACTCGGACAGGTCGCAGTATTGTACATTGACAACTTTTTCCGGTAGATCCTGAGCGACTTGACTTTTGTCTCGACGTAAGATAAATGGCTTGATCAGGGTATTGAGTCGCTTGATCTTCACCAGGTCTTGTTGCTTTTCGATGGGATTCAGGTATTCATTTTTGAAGAAACGCTGCGTACCCAGTAAGCCTGGATTGATGAATGATATCTGAGACCAAAGGTCTAGCGTACTATTTTCGATGGGTGTACCTGACAAGATTAGTTTCCTGCGGGACTTAAGCTTTCTTACCGCCTTTGATACTAAGGAATCAGGGTTTTTGATCGCTTGGGACTCATCAAGGATGATATAGTTAAAATAGAAATTTTCCATCACATCGGCATCCAGGCGGGTGATGCCATAGCTTGTGATAACAATATCATATTTCGCGAACCTCTCAGGGTTTTTCACGCGATTGGTTCCTGTGTAGTTAAGGACCTTGATTTTTGAGGTAAATTTTTTAGCCTCTTTTTCCCAGTTATAGATCAGTGATGTGGGCATGACCAGTAAATTGGGGGCTCCCGGATTGGTCTCTACCTCATGTTGCAGCATCGCTAGGGTCTGTACGGTCTTTCCAAGACCCATATCATTGGCTAGGCAACCACCAAAATTGTAGTTATTGAGAAACTGCATCCAGTTGAACCCCGCCTTTTGATAGGGTCTCAACTCACCTTTAAATCCCTTAGGAAGTTTATACTCTTCAATCTCTTGAAAATCCATCAATCGTTCCAACTTTCTGGTCATTGATACTTTCGCACTGTGATTTTCCTTGAGCTCCTGGACAAGGGCCAGATGATGCTTTTTCAGTGTGACATTGGACTCGTCGCTTTCGTCGGTAAATGACAGTAGATCACCGTACTCGACAAGCCACGAATCCGGTATGATGGCAATTTCGCCATTGGGTAGCTTGATCTCGTTCTTCTTTTGCAGGATCAGCTTCCTGATGGTCTTGAAAGGGATCTCGTACTCTCCAAATCGAATAGTGGCCTTGATATCAAACCAGTCAATGTTTTCATTGATCTGCACGTCTATAACGGACTCTCCAAGGAAGTATCTTTTGCCACCATTGGCATGTTGTCGAATTACAAACCCCTTATCTTTTAGTTCTGACTGATAATCATTGAGCCAGCTAAAAGCCTCTCCTTGTTGCAGCGTAAGCCTGGAATTTTTGAGGTTTAGTCCTCTTTGATTGAGTTCATCAATGTAGCTCAGCTCTCTATTGGCATTACGACTGATCCTATGAAAGGTATAATCCCCGTTTTGCTTCTCCAGGGAGACACTAACAGACCTGAGATGATCGGCTTTGTACTGGTACTTCCCATACTCAAAACTTAGTTCAAAGAGTACTTTTGATTGTAACCTATTTTCCTCCTTCTTCTTTTCCTCAAACAGACTTGGAGCAGGGTGTTTGACCTCTTCGAGTTCTGATAAAGTCAAAATTGGCTTTGGCTCGTACTTTTCAGTAACAATGTCGAAACCCTTGGCATAAACGTCAAATGTGGCCACTAAAGGAGCCACAAACTTTTCGTAGTAGGTTTCTTCTACATTTTTAGGGATGAGGATAAATTTCTTCTTTAAGAATGGTCGAATTTTACCACCGCTGATCTCTTTTTCGAAAGTAACGAGTTGCTGGTCTACCACCATCCATGCCGGCTCATTGCAAACGATGTAGGTGCTCTCCTGCCTGAAGTCAATTTTTTCACCGCGGAGTTTAATGGTGGGAAAGTAGTGAGTATTGTCCTCATTTTTCCGAAAATGGAACAGAATGGTAGCTTTCTCTTCCAGGATAGTGATTTGCCTCCACGCAGGTTCGCCATCGGTGCCCATTTCAAATAGCATCTTGCCAGCTAAAAGGGGTAAAATTTTGGATCGTCTCCTCTCCAGGTATTTACTGATCTCATTCTGCAGTACCTCATCTCCTACTTTTTTGTCGTAGGTTTTTAGGAAGAATTGTTCTGGTTTGATTTTCTTTTTGACAAAATGATTGATCACGACCTCCTGTTGCATACTATCCATTAACTGGATCAACTCATAGTCGTTCTCATCTAGTTCAGACCCAAACTCCTTCGCATTTTTGGAGGAAATATTCTGATGAGAAAAGGTTAATTGACCTTTTGCGTCTAACTGCACCACGAAAGACTCAAACAGATAGCCCAAGTATTCATGCTGGTACAATGAATAGATTAATTTAAAGGGACGCTCTGGGGCAACTTTCATGAGTGCGCTTAAAGATCAAAAACTTCGAATCTAAGAAAAACCAGTGAAAACTGCGTAAGACTGGGGGTGAAGAGAATATTAAAATTTTCAAGCGTTGGCGGAAAATAAAATATTAGCTGGAAGAGATTGAATTTTTCAAACAAGTACTTCATTTTTTTGAAAGTAAAACCCTGATTTTCGAAAGCGGCACTATCAGATACCTGCCACTAATTACGTTAACAAAAACAACAGGTTTTTGGACCAAATGGAAGATCTAATGTTTGGCAAAGACTTTCATTAAAGTCCCTTCATATCGATATTCCTGGTAGCTAATCTGGCGGGTTGGAAGGAGGCAAAAAATGTGATAACAACAATAGAGATACAAGTGAGTAATACATCCAGCCACTCAATCTTGACTGGATAAGCATCTATGATAGCGGTCGCCATCCCCATAGAGATCAACCCAAACTGTTGTTGCACGTAAGTGATCAGGAGCCCTAGAACCAGGCCCGTGATTGCACCTCCGAGAGCAATGATTGCACCTTCAAAAAGGAATATTTTTGCGATCAAGGTTTTCGTAGCACCTTGAGTCATCAAAATAGCTATATCTCGGCTCTTATCAATGGCAAGCATGCTCAAGGCAAAATATAAGTTGATGGAGGCTATAGCAATGATCATGGTAAAAATGATAAATACAAACAGCTTTTCAATACTCAGTATCTTGTAAAGATCCTCGTGTAATTCTTCACCTAGTTTTACCTGATAATCGGCTCCCAGTCTCTGGATCAGCGCCTGCTTCACTTGCTCCTCATCTGTCTCTGGTTGGAGCAGCACCTCAATAGCAGTTCGCTTCTGCTCATAGTTCAGTAGTGAAGATGCGAATTCCAGTGGGACGAAGACATAGTTTTCGTCATAGTATTTTTCGATAGCGAATATGCCTCCAGGAAGGATGTGTTTCACATTATAGACTCTTTCCGGGTTGACCACCCCAGGTTTGATCTCGTTTGGATAATACATCTGAAGTGTATAAAAATCATTGGCAGGGTTGATTGACAGGTCGTACTTGACTCCACGTCCCACAATGGCATATTTGATTCCGTCTTTATCTAGGTGGTGGCTTCCGCTAGTGATACTGCTGTTGATACGGCCCTGGTCCATGAAGTCAGCGCTGACACCTTTCATGCGTACTACTCGCTGTGCATTTTTGTAGCGAATCAGTACATTGTCTTCGATGACCTCAGAGGCAATTTGCACCCCTGGTGTTTTGAT
Organism: Cyclobacteriaceae bacterium HetDA_MAG_MS6; assembly: GCA_019192485.1. Taxonomy (GTDB): domain Bacteria; phylum Bacteroidota; class Bacteroidia; order Cytophagales; family Cyclobacteriaceae; genus MS6. Next base: position 11,783 of record JAHCMJ010000076.1, read on the forward strand.
GATCTTGTCTTCCAACTCAGAAGTGTATTGAAAAGACTTGCTCTCGCGTGCGCTGATCACTATCTGCGGATCAAATCCTCCATATAAGCCGCGAAGTAATCCCTCTAAACCATTAAATACGGAAAGTACTACTATAAGTGTCATGGTAGCCGCTCCTACCACTAGCATGGAAATAATGGAGATAGTATTGATGAAATTTTTTTTTCTACCTGAGAGAAAATACTTCCTAGCTATGAAAAGAGGGAGGTTCATTCCTGATCGTCCGGTTCAGGTGGGATTGCCAGTCCGCCAATGAGTTTGTCCAAATGCGATGCGTCCTCCTCGGTCTTGTCATGAAAAAAAGCCAATTCGGGTATTTTCCTGATGCGCTTACCAATTTTGTTTCCAAGCAATCTCCTCACCTCGCCTTTTCGGTCATTGATCCTGCGAAATACGTTTTCGGATGCTGTTATTGGCAGTACACTGAGATACACTCGACAGAGACTTAAGTCTGGAGAGACCTCCACATTCATCAAAGTCACCAGGCTATCTCCGAAAAAGTGGCGCGGATCTTTTTGGAAGATCTCACTTAAGTCTTTAAGCATTTGCTTCGAATACTTGTTTTGGCGCGTAGAGTTCATCGTTCAAAATTATCGATTATTGGGCGCTTGGTTCTGCAGTAAAATAAAATTAAATCAAATGCTATTAACGCATACATGGAAATAGCAACATGTAATGACTGGATTGTTTAGTAATTTCGGCTGTCGCAGTAGATAAATAAAACCAATCGGCTTGCTCAATTTTTTTAGAATAAACGATCCCTATCGTCTCGTCGTTGTTTTCGGATTTCTCCTGATCATTCGCGTCATCATGGGGATTGTTGGCTTACCATTTTCTACTACAGAACTGAGGTGGCTTTTACTTGGCGAAAGACTTGGAGATGGTTTCCTGATGTATCGCGAAGCATTTGATTTTGTGGGTCCGTTCTCCGCGGGTGTTTACGACATCATGGATCACATTGCTGGCAGGTCCAGAATTGCTCATCATATCATATCTACCTTACTAATCATGTTACAGGCGGGTGTCCTTAATTTCATTTTGTTACGCAACAAAGCATACAATGAAAATAACTACGTACCTGCGTTTATTTATGTGGTACTTGCCTCCTCGGTCCTGGATTTTATGGCATTATCACCACAGCTCATGAGTCTTACGTTTATTCTGCTGGCACTCAATAATATTTTTAGAAGAATAGACAACGAGGTGACTGATGAGCTGTTTCTGTCCGCCGGCATATTTCTTGGCATTTCCACGCTCTTCTATCTGCCCTCGGTAGTATACTTCTTTGTGTTTTTGTTAGCGCTGTTGTTGTTTACTACGGCAATCGTCAGGAGACTTTTATTGTTTTTTTATGGTCTTCTTTTGCCACTTATATTGACTTATGGATACTACTATTGGTTTGATGCCCATTGGGATTTTATCAACAGCTTTTTTGTAAGGGGTTTGTTTGGTGATAGGACTACAGATTTGACCTGGTCATCATTCCTTCTGATTACTAGTCCCGCTATTTTCTTCGGGATTATTTCCATCTACCAAACCTTTGTAGCCCGAGGTTTTGCCAATTTCCAGGTGAAAATTCAGCAGGTGATGTTGCTCTCCCTCTTAGCCGGAGCCCTGAGCCTGGTGATAGATGTAGAGTTTGCAGCAATACATTTGATATTGTTTGTGCCTGGATTGAGTTTTTTTATTTCGCACTACATGCTGCTGTTGCGACGAAGATGGGCCAGAGTATTGTTGCCGATTTTCATGGTGCTTTCGCTGTTACTCTTTCCTCATGCATTGTTCAATTTTCACGATCTACAGCTGCCGATCATTGAGGTGAAAGACATAGAAGTGAAAGACGAAACATTGATGGTAATTGGTGGAGAGCCGACGGACTACTTGCACCATCAACTAAAGTCACCTTTCATGGATCCAGAACTTACTGCGCAGAAGCTGGATGGCCTACACTATTATCAGACTGCAAATGTACTTTTCGACCTATTTGATAAGTCGGATCCTGATATCATCGAAGATCGTCTTGGTATCATGTCCGAGGTTTTTCATCGGTTCCCGACGATTGAACAAAAATATGAGAAAAGTGGAAGTCGATTTATCAAGATCCCGGAATGACTTAACAGGAGATCTTGTTAACCCGGCGTTCGTGCCTACCACCTTCGAATGTAGTGGAGAGAAATGTATCCAGAATGGTTTCGGCATATTCGTATCCTATAAACCGAGCAGCGAGACAGAGGACGTTTGCATTGTTGTGTAGCCTGGATAGGGCGGCCAGATCCGTATTCCAGCATAGTGCTGCCCTTACGCCTTGATGCTTATTGGCTGTGATCGATACACCTTGTCCACTGCCACAGATCAATACTCCAAACTCAAACTCTGATGCTTCAATGGAGCTGGAGAGTGGATGCACAAAGTCAGGATAGTCCGCAGACTCTGCAGAGTACGGTCCAAAATCTTTGACCTCATGACCTTTGCTGATGAGATAATCTCTTAGTTTCTCTTTGTAGTAGTAGCCAGCATGATCTCCTCCGATAGCTATTTTCATATGGTGCGCATTTATAAAATGTATAGTCAGGACTCAGGTTTTGCCAGCGCTTCACTTTCCTTTCTAAGGACCCTTTTACAAATAAATATACTGATTTGATATAAGCCTACTAGTGGCACTGCTATCAATACCTGGCTAAAAGGATCTGGTGGGGTCAGCATAGCGCCCAAAATCAAAATGATAACAATAGCATGCTTGCGATAGTGCCGCATCAGATCAGGGGTTACCAAACCAGCTTTGGTTAAGAAGAACACTACTATTGGCAGTTGGAACAAAAGTCCGCAAGCCAAAATGAGTGTGGTGACGGTGGTCACATAAGAAACGATATCAAATTCATTGAGAATAGACGGGTCAATCTGGTAGTTAGCTAAGAAATTGATCGATATGGGTGTGACGATGAAGTAACCAAAAAAAACGCCCGTCATGAAAAGAAAGCTAACATAGAATGTAGCGCCTCGGGCTGCTTTTCGTTCTGTGCTGTATAGCCCTGGCTTCACAAACCTCCAAATCTCCCAGAATGCATATGGAAATGCGCAGATAATCCCAATAACAAATGATGAGGTGATATGCATGGAGAACTGACCTGTCATTTGCCGGCTTTGGATAATAAAGGGTAACTCCTCAATACACAAGGCCTGAGAGTTAAGCAAGACAGATAACTCACAAAGCATCCGATAGGTCCAAAAGTCTGTACGAGATGGCCCCAATATGATCGTGTGAAACACCAGATCCTTCGATACGAATGCGGCTATACCAAAAACGATAATGGCTGCCAGCGACCGAACAATATGCCACCTCAATTCCTCAAGATGATCGAGAAATGACATTTCTGACTCGTGATCGTCCTCTATCTGATCGAGTGGCATATTAATGAGCTATTCTTGACTGGGCTATTGAAAAAGCGGAAAAGATGACATCCACTTGTTGATATCCTCTTTGACTGACTGAATTTTTGAGTTGTCCTCATGATTAGTAAGTACCTCATCAATATAATTGACGATGCGGGTCATATCCTCTTCTTTCAGTCCACGAGTGGTAGCTGCTGCTGTACCCACTCGCATACCAGAGGTTACAAAGGGAGATTTGTCATCAAAGGGCACCATGTTTTTGTTTACGGTGATATCAGCTGTGACCAGTGCTTCTTCTGCTGCTTTACCTGTCAGACCTTTTGGTCGCAGATCGATTAGCATCAGATGATTGTCAGTACCTTCAGAGATGACCTTGTATCCCTTTTCCACAAAATCTTTTGCCATTACAGCTGCGTTTTTCTTCACCTGCATGATGTAGTTCATGTAGTCCTCACTTAGTGCCTCACCAAAAGCAACCGCCTTTGCCGCTATGATATGTTCTAGTGGTCCACCTTGTGTGCCGGGAAATACGCCAGAATCTAGCAATGCTGACATCATACGGGTGGCACCTTTGGGTGTTTTAAGCCCCCAGGGGTTTTCAAAATCTTCCCTCATCATGATCAAACCACCTCTAGGCCCACGCAATGTTTTGTGAGTGGTGGTGGTCACAATATGGCAGTATTCCAGTGGATCATTAAGCAATCCTCTGGCAATGAGTCCCGAGGGGTGGGAGATGTCCGCGAGCAGCAGTGCACCTATTTCATCTGCAATAGCCCTGAATCTCTGGTAATCCCAGTCACGACTGTAGGCAGAAGCTCCACAAATGATGAGTTTTGGTTTTTCCTGCTTGGCTGTCGCTTCCACTTTGTCGTAGTCGATGACCCCTGTGTCTTCCTCAACACCATAAAAACTTGGTTGGTAGAGTTTTCCCGAGAAATTGACAGGTGAGCCATGAGTTAGATGACCACCATGAGAGAGATCAAATCCTAGGATTTTGTCACCTGCATTCAGGACAGCCAGCATGACCGCGGCGTTAGCTTGTGCGCCTGAATGTGGTTGAACATTGGCCCACTCAGCGCCAAATAGTTCCTTGATCCTGGTTTTAGCCAGGTCTTCTACTTGGTCTACAATCTCACAGCCTGCATAATATCTTTTGCCAGGTAATCCTTCTGCATATTTATTTGTCAGTACACTGCCGGCAGCTTCCATTACCTGCGGTGAAACAAAATTTTCGGAAG
>JAHCMJ010000077.1 GCA_019192485.1 Cyclobacteriaceae bacterium HetDA_MAG_MS6
CTCAAAAGAAATGGCTTGAGGTAAGTTCAGTATCTAACTTCGAAAGCTACCAGGCCAATAGACTCAAACTGAGATGCAAGAATAGCGACAATAAAAAAATCCTTGCTCACACCCTGAATGGTAGTGCCCTTGCCATACCAAGGATCTTAGCAGCTCTCCTGGAAAACAATCAAAAACCTGATGAGATCCTTATCCCCGAGGTACTTCAGCCCTACACCGGCTTTGCCAAAATCACCAAATGACCACTGGACACATAGATCTTTGGTAGCCACGAGGTTTAACCTACTTTTAAGAGGTCTATGTAAAAGTAAAGTATGAAAACGAAGAACATTTCACTGATTTGGGCGGCTGGTACCATACTCATGTATGCTTGTCAATCCTCTGCCCCAAAAGGAGTAAATCTCCCGTATCCGGTCACTGCCAAGGTTGACAGCGTCGACACCTATTTCGAGCAAGAAGTGCCAGACCCCTACAGGTGGTTAGAAGATGACAACTCCGAACAGACGGCCTCTTGGGTCAAAGCTGAAAATGAAGTGACCTTTGCCTATCTCAACAACATTGATTACCGAGAAAAAATCAAGAATAGACTGCAAGAGCTTTTCAACTATGAGCGAGTAAGTGCCCCATCAACGGAGGGGGACTATGATTACTTTCGAAAGAATGATGGTCTCCAAAACCAAAGTGTCATCTACCGTAGAAAAAAAGGTACAGAAACGGAAGAGGTTTTTCTAGACCCTAATACATTCTCCGAAGATGGCACCATATCCATTGCAGATGGTAGTTTTTCACAAGATGGCAAACTCTTTTCGTTTCTCATCTCAGAGGGAGGGTCAGATTGGAGAAAGGGTATCGTTCTTGATACAGAGACCATGGAAATGGTGGACGATACACTACGCTACATTAAGTTTAGCGGACTTTCCTGGAAGGGTAACGAAGGTTTCTATTACACGCAGTATGAAAAGCCAAAAAGTGGTGCTGAATTGTCAGGGGTCAATACCAATGGGAGTGTCTACTTCCATAAGTTAGGCACTAAGCAAGCATCCGATCAAAAGGTATTTTCACCGAAAGGTGAGAAAATAGGGGCCGGTGGATTTGTAAGCCAGGATGATAAATACCTGATGCTGAGTACCTTTAAAGGCACCAGTGGCAATCAGCTTTTTGTAAAGCCACTGAATAAGAACAATTCCGATATCGTGACTATTGTAGAAGACTTCGAAAATGATCACACCTTCATCACAACAGACGGCGACAAAATTTTAGTTCAAACCAACCTAAACGCTCCTAATGGTAAGCTGGTAGCTATCGACATTAATAATCCCACATCGGAAAACTGGGTGGACGTTATCCCAGAAACAGAAAATGTACTAAATGCCAGCACAGGAGGCGGCTATATTTTTGCTAACTATCTAGTGGATGCAAAGACAAGTATCAAGCAGTTTACAAAAACCGGAAAATTGATTAGAGAAGTAGAATTACCTGCAATAGGTACGGCTATAGGCTTTAGTGGCAAAGAAAACGAGAAAGAGTTATACTACACCTTTACGTCTTTCACATATCCACCTACTATATACAAATACAATGTGGAAGAGGGTCTCTCTGATTTATACATTCAACCGAATATTGATTTTGATGCGTCTGACTATGAAACTAAGCAGGTCTTCTACAAAAGCAAGGACGGTACAGAGGTGCCTATGTTTATTACACACAAAAAAGGACTGGAACTCAACGGCAAAAACCCAACTTATCTTTACGCCTACGGAGGATTTAACATTAGCCTAAGACCTAGCTTCAGTACCTCAAGGATCGTTTGGTTGGAAAATGGTGGTATTTATGCCCAGCCTAATATCAGGGGCGGTGGAGAATACGGTGAAAAATGGCACAAGGCAGGCACTAAGATGCAAAAGCAAAATGTCTTTGATGATTTCATAGCTGCGGGTGAATACTTAATCAACGAAGGTTATACGTCCAACGACTATCTAGCTATCGCAGGAGGATCTAACGGTGGCTTACTGATTGGAGCTACTATCACCCAAAGACCTGATTTAGCTAAAGTAGCCTTCCCAGCAGTAGGTGTACTGGACATGCTGCGTTATCACAAGTTTACTATCGGCTGGGCCTGGGCATCAGACTACGGCACATCCGAGGACTCCGAGGAGATGTTCAACTATCTCAAAGGATACTCTCCGTTGCACAATATAAAGGCAGGAACTACCTACCCTGCTACTATGGTGACTACTGCAGACCATGACGATCGTGTAGTCCCAGCACACTCGTTTAAGTTTGCCGCTACATTACAAGAATATCACGTTGGAGATAATCCTGTACTGATTCGAATCGAGACAGATGCCGGCCATGGAGCGGGTACACCGGTATCTAAGACCATTGAGCAACAAGCGGATCGATTTGCTTTTGCCTGGTACAACATGGGTGTAATACCAGAAATTGCTAAAAAAGAGCTTTAAATTTGATCCTTTTATAGGAAGTGGGTTGATTTGATATTGACCCACTTTTTTTATTCTAAAAATCAGCACTAAGCTCCATGATCGAAATAAGAAGCGCAGAGAAAGAAGACCTCCCCCAGGTACTGCGACTCGTCAAGGAATTGGCTACCTACGAAAAAGCCCTACATGAAGTCACCAATACCGTAACTCAAATGGAAGAGGACGGATTCGGACCCAATCCAATATTCGGTTGTATTGTGGCGGAACATGGGACTGATATCCTGGGAATATCTATCTACTATTACAGATACTCCACCTGGAAAGGAAAGCGTCTGTACTTGGAGGACATTGTTGTGGCAGAAAACCGTAGAGGCGAAGGTATCGGCAAATTGCTTTTTGACAAAACCTTAAATATTGCAAAAGAACAGCGGTGTACTGGTATGATGTGGCAGGTTCTGGATTGGAATACTCCGGCGATTAATTTTTATAAAAAGTACAAAGCCAAAATGGAGGGAGAATGGATCAACTGTAACATTGATTTCTAAGGCACTTCTTCAAGTACAGTACGAAAGGCAACAAACTTGTCGCCAAATCTATCCAAGTGTTTTTGTTGCAAACCCAACGCAAACTTATCCAGGTAGTGCTCCACATCTGCCATATTCTTCGCCAAATACTGGATGGCATAGGTGATCCCCTCAACATCAGGGTTCTCATTTAACAGCTTGAGAAATTTGGACTCATAGAACAATCCTGTTGACAATACATCTGGGATATGAATTTCTTTCATCCATGCGATCCATTCCGGTTGTATGGATTCTTCTATGTTTACAGTGACATTGTATAGGACCATTTCCATTTTTTTTAGCGAAACAGTTCAAAGATAATTGTGTTTTAAAAGGAATGATCAGAAATCAAACAACTAAAATTTCCATAGCCATAATCATTATCTTGCATGTAGTTGGCACGATAGGCACCTTGCACGAAAGCACCAGGTCACTGGTTATAGGACTCACGCCAATTAACCTTGCCCTATCTTCTTTGATACTAATCATTAATCACGCTAACCGGTCAATCAGATTTTGGATTTTTGTATTACTATCGATTACCCTAGGATATGTTGCTGAGGTAGTTGGGGTAGCAACAAAAATGATTTTTGGCGAGTACCAATATGGCGCCGTGCTAGGTTTCCAGGTTTTCGAGGTACCCTTAATTATTGGCCTGAACTGGTTTATGCTATCCTACGCTATTGGAGCTATGGTCAATCGATATGTACGAATAGCAAAGCCCTTGATTGCTGCGGTACTTATGGTGATTTTAGATGTTATTATTGAACCTGTAGCGGTCAAATTAGACTACTGGAGCTGGGTCGGAGACAGTATCCCGCTTCAAAACTACCTAGGATGGTTTGTCATCTCTTTGATTATTCAATTTTCGTTTCAACAGCTACTACCACAAACGCATAGCAAGATAGCTATCCCTTTGATATTGAGTCAGATAGGTTATTTCATTGGTATTCTGCTTTTTTTATGAATTTTTATAAACAAAAGAGCAAACAAGAAGTTACCACATTAAATAAGAGAAGAAAGGAATTAAGCAATGAGTACGTTTTCAATCAAGGATCTAGAACATCTATCGGGAATCAAAGCTCATACTTTGAGAATCTGGGAACAGCGATATGAATTAATCAATCCCAAACGTACTGATACTAATATTAGGTATTATGATGATACTGACCTAAAACTCATACTCAACGTAGCTCTCTTAAAAGAAAATGGATTCAAGATCTCCAAAATAGCTGACATGTCTGAAGGCGAAATGCAGCGAGAGGTACTGAAGCTAACGGAAACTAATCTTAGATATCCAGAGCAAATACATGCCCTGACTATCGCCATGGTTGATCTTGATGAGAGCCGATTTGAGAAGATCATGTCCACCAATATCCTCAAACTTGGCTTTGAGAAGACCATGCTCAATGTGATCTACCCATTCCTTACCAAAATTGGTATCCTGTGGCAAACAGGTGCGATTAATCCGGCCCAAGAGCATTTCATTTCAAACCTGGTCAGACAAAAATTGATAGTGGCTATTGACAATCAGTTTCTATCCCTTCCCCCGAATGTTCAAAAGTATGTGATGTTTTTACCTGAAGGTGAACTACACGAACTGAGCCTCCTATTTGCCACCTACCTCATCCGATCCAGACATAACAAGGCCATCTATTTAGGTCAATCACTACCCATGATTGATCTCGAAGCCGTATGTGAACTCCATAAACCTGACTATCTGGTCTGTGTGATCACAAGCACGCCTGGCCCAGGACAAATCCAACAGTACGTTAACAAACTAGCTAAAACCTTTGGCGAAAGTCAAATCCTACTTACTGGCTTCCAAGTTGTTGGGCAAGATCTGGATCTTCCCGAAAATGTCATTCTACTCGCCAGAATGGATGAGCTCATTGATTTTGTTGATCAAAACTCCGAGGTCAATTCTATTGAAGCTTAATTTGTTTAACAACAAGTAATACAAACTAAACAAGCAGGTTAGCCCAATAACAGGCTAAAACCTCCTTTTAGTTGCTTGAAAGCCAACTTAATCACTTAGTTAATATTATCCTTGATTCTTTTTTGTTTAACTATTTCTCCAAATAGTTTAACAAATCTTTGGTATTTTGTTTAACTATTGGTAGGTTTGATTAAACAAAAAGGAATCACACTCATGACCGCCCTCGAATTCAGCTACCGGATTGACCAACTTACAAGCGCTTTGAAACCATTCGCTATGAAGTTGACGAAAGACTATGAAGATGCTAACGATCTGCTTCAGGAGACTATCCTGAAAGCTTTCACTAATCGCGAAAAATTTTCCGAAGGCACTAATCTGAAAGCTTGGATGTATACGATTATGAAAAATACATTCATTACCAACTATCAGCGTATGATGCGTAGGAATACTTTTATTGACACGACTGAAAATTTGCACTTTCTAAATTCCAAGGAGAGTACCACTTCTAACGCTTCGCAGTCAGACTTTGTCATGAAAGATATCAATCGTGCGATTGGCAAACTACAAGACACCTACAAAGATCCTTTCATGATGCATTTCCGTGGATTTAAGTATCATGAAATAGCAGAAAGGCTAAATATTCCCATCGGGACAGTAAAAAATCGAATCCATATTGCACGAAAAGAATTAAAGAATAAACTTAGCGTCTACGCCTACCAAAATTAGATTTGATGCCAAAGAGAGTTTGCGTGATAGGCGCCGGTTTTTCCGGTCTGTCAGCAGCATGCCACCTATCTCGATTAGGTTATGACGTTACTATCCTTGAAAAGCATTCTGGGCCAGGTGGAAGAGCTCGTCATCTCGCTTTAGATGGGTTTCAATATGATATGGGACCATCCTGGTATTGGATGCCGGACGTTTTTGAGCGATTCTTCGGCACTTTCGGGAAAAAACCAAGTGACTATTATCAACTTATCCGACTAGACCCGTCCTATGCTGTCAAATTCAAGGATGATCTGATCGATATTCCTGCATCCATGGTTGAGTTGGAGGCACTATTCGAGTCGATCGAACCCGGCAGTGCCAAAAACCTCCAGAAATTTCTAGCGCAAGCGGCATATAAATACAAGGTTGGCATCAATGACCTGGTGTATAAACCAAGTCGTTCGCTACTAGAATTTGTGGATATGCGCCTTTTGTATGGTTTACTGAAAATGGACGTTTTTACCTCCATGCGTAAACACATTAGGAAGTTCTTCAAAAACGAAAAGTTGATTGAACTTATCGAGTTTCCAGTTCTGTTTCTGGGAGCTACCCCTGGCAACACACCTGCACTCTACAGCTTGATGAACTACTCTGACATGGTCCTGGGCACCTGGTATCCCGAAGGAGGTATGTACCAGGTAGCTAAAGGCATGGCTGATTTGGCATCTTCGCTTGGTGTAAATATCCAATATGATCAAGAGGTACAAAACTTTGAATTTGATAGAAAAAGCATTCATCAAATAAACACCAATAACGGGCAGTTCGAAGCAGATGTAGTGGTGGCCTCCGCAGACTACCACTTCGTGGACCAGGAGTTGCTCCCAAAAGAATTTCAGAACTACACCGAGTCTTACTGGGATCGACGCACGATGGCCCCTTCATCTCTCCTTTTTTATCTAGGAGTGGATAAAATCCTACCCAATTTTCGTCATCACACTTTGTTTTTTGACGAAGATTTTGATGTTCACGCCGAGGAAATATATCAAAACCCAAAATGGCCTTCAAAACCCCTTCTTTATACTTCTGCTACCTCGAAAACAGATAAAACTGTAGCACCAGACGGCAAGGAAAACCTGGTGATATTGATCCCTGTTGCTCCCGATCTTGATGATCCTGAAGATGTCCGTGAAAAATATTTCCAATTGGCCATGGACCGACTAGAGCCCTTTGCAGGGGTCGAATTCCGTAATGATGTCATTGTCAAAAAAAGTTATGCCCATAGCGACTTCAAGAATGATTATAACTCTTTTAGAGGCAATGCCTATGGGCTCGCAAATACTTTGCTCCAAACCGCCATCTTAAAGCCATCTCTAAAAAATCGTAAGCTTAAGAATCTATATTTTACGGGACAGCTCACGGTACCTGGACCCGGAGTGCCCCCCTCTCTGATTTCAGGTGAGGTTGTGGCCAAAGAAATAGCTAAAGATTTTCGCTAAATTTATAAAATGATGGATTTGTATACGACCACAACGCTGAAGTGCAGTCGCCTAATCACACAGCATTACAGCACATCATTTACATTGGGCATAAAGACGCTTGGCAAAAAATATCATTTCCCCATCTATGCCATATATGGATATGTAAGGTATGCTGATGAGATTGTTGATACATTTCACGAGCATAACAAGGAAGAGCTCCTAGCAAGGTTTAAGCATGACACTTATCAGGCTATTGAGGAAAAAATAAGCCTAAACCCTGTGTTACATTCCTTCCAGTTGATGGTCAATCAATATAATATTGACTTGGACTTGATCGAGGCATTTCTCCAAAGTATGGAAATGGATCTCAAAGACATTACGTATGATCAGTCTAACTACGAAACTTACATTTATGGGTCCGCAGAAGTTGTAGGTTTGATGTGTCTAAAAGTCTTTTGTGAAGGTAACGAAGAGCGATATAGCGCACTTAAAGATCCAGCTCAGAAGCTCGGCTCCGCATTTCAGAAAGTAAATTTTCTCAGAGATATCAGAAGCGACTTCAAGGATCGCGGTCGAGTATACTTTCCAGGCGTCGATTTCACTACTTTTCGTCCTGAAGACAAAATAAAAATTGAAAAGGATATACAAGCCGATTTTGATGCAGCCCTGGAAGGTATTCTCAATTTACCTACCGGAGCCAAACTCGGAGTGTATATGGCTTACACCTACTACTTACAGCTCTTCAAGAAAATTAAAAACCTTCCCGCCACCAAAATACTCCATGAACGTATTCGTATTCCTGACCTGAAAAAGATGCTACTGCTTACAAAGACATACTTCATGCACCGAATAAACTATATCTAGGATGTCCTTGTACCTCACTATTCATGTATTTGTGATCTCTTTCCCTCTATTGAGGTCATTTGAATATCGGGTCAAATACTACACGAAGTGGGCACCCCTGGGCTTAGCACTGCTTATGACAGGTTTATTGTTTATCACCTGGGACGTCATTTTCACAGAAATGGGAGTATGGGGGTTCAACCCAATCTATTTGTCTGGTTATTATGTACTCAACCTTCCCATAGAAGAATGGCTATTTTTTGTGACAGCTCCTTTTTCGTCTATTTTCATCTATGAGAATGTGGTTTACTTCATTAAGAAACCCATTAGCAATACGGTGACACACAAGATCTTTTTAATTGCCGGTGTGGTATTGATCATACTATCTATCATATTCCAGGATCGGACCTACACATTTATCAATTTTCTTGGGACCGGGACTTTGTTGTTGATACATGCCAGGTTTATTAAAGCGAACTATGCCGGACACTTCCTGATAGCCTACCTGATTCATCTTCTGCCTTTCATGATCACCAATGGTGTTCTTACCGGTTCATTTATAGACGAGCCTATAGTATGGTACAACAACTCAGAAAACCTGGGTATCAGACTGGTTACTGTGCCGGTCGAAGATTTGATGTATGCGCTATTTCTATTATTATTGGCTATTACATTCTATGAATACTTCAAAAAAAGGTTGAGCGGCAGAACATAAATGAGCATCGGAGGTTATGGAAATATGCTAGGGCTACAAGTAGATATCGACCACAATTCTGGCTTTTGCTTCGGTGTTGTGTACGCAATAGAAATGGCCGAGGAAATTCTGGAGGAAGAAGGGCAACTCTATTGCTTGGGTGATATTGTTCACAATGATGAGGAGGTGAAAAGGCTGGAGGCCAAAGGATTATGTATCATTGACCATAAGCAGTTGAAAGATATCTACTTCGCCAAAGTGCTTATACGTGCACATGGTGAACCTCCCAGCACTTACAAATTAGCCATCAAAAACAACCTGGAGCTGATCGATGCGTCATGTCCGGTGGTGTTGAAGCTACAAAATAGAATCAAAAACTCATACGATAAGGATGAGTCAATCTACATCTATGGGAAACATGGACATGCAGAGGTAGTCGGGCTACTGGGCCAAACAAATAACAATGCCACTGTGTTTCAGGACCTTTCGGAACTAGATATAGAAGGCCTACCCAGAGAGATCACTTTATATAGTCAGACAACCAAGAGCACTGATAGTTTCTACGAGATCAAGGAGAAGCTCGGACAAGCTGGTGTAAAGGTAAATGCCCACGACACCATCTGCAGACAGGTGTCTAACCGTGACAAAGAGCTTCGGGATTTTGCCCAACAATATGACAAAATCGTGTTTGTCTCCGGCACGAAGTCCTCGAATGGAAAAGTGCTGTATAATATTTGTAAAGAGAATAATCCGGCCACTTACTTTGTATCCAACAAACAAGAGCTCAATCGTTATTGGTTTTCACCTCAGGATCGTATAGGCATTTGTGGAGCTACTTCCACGCCTATGTGGTTGATGGAAGAAGTCAAAACTGAGCTACAAACCTATTAAAGAGGTTGAATAACATGCTAAGTACGCTTATTGTTGTTGGCACCTTCGTTTTGATGGAAGGTGTAGCATGGTTTACTCATAAGTACATCATGCACGGAATTTTATGGACTTGGCACAGATCACATCATCGGGTCCATCATCATGCCCTGGAGCGCAATGACCTTTTTGCCCTTGTTTTTAGCCTACCTTCCGTAGCATGTATCGTAGTTGGTTTTGAAATTCCATCCATCTCATGGCTCAAGTTTGTGGGATTTGGCATCCTTGGATATGGCGTATTCTATTTTATTTTTCATGATGTCATTGTTCATCGCCGAATCAAAATACCATTTAAGGCTAAAAACAAGTACCTGAAAAGAATTATAAACGCACACTATGTGCACCACGAGAAGCATACACGAGAAGGATGCGCAGCTTTCGGCTTTTTATATGCCCCTAAAAAATACGAAACCAGCGGCAAGTAGTCACCTCGCAAAACCTCCCAGAGCAGCAATTCACACTGGCAACTCATTATAATACTTATCGTACACGCCGAAATGGATATAAAGAAGACACTTCAAGGTCGAGTCTCATTTGAACAAAAAAAACTCTCTGAATTAAAAACCCAAAACAGTGTAATAGCGGCAACCAGAACAATTGTCTTTATTCTATTTATCGCCTTAATTTATTTTTTTGCAAGTAGTGATTTATGGTTTTTATTGAGCCTAGCCATAGGAGCAGGCGTATTTATTGCCCTAATTATCAAATACAATAAAAACCAGGACCTCACCTTATTTCACAAAAACTTGCTACAGATCAGCGAAGAAGAACTAAGACGATGTAGCGGAGACTTCGAAGGTTTTGATGATGGCCATCGCTTTTCATCTCCTACCCATTCCTATACCCATGATTTGGATGTTTTTGGTGAAAAATCTCTATTCCAGCAATTCAATCGTTGCAATACCTTGGGAGGCAAGGAAATATTATCCTCTTGGCTCCGGCAAGAACCGAATGTGGAACAAGCCAAAAGAAGGCAAGACCTCATTAAGGAGGTTTCCCAGGATCTACATTGGGTTCATTGCTTTTTAGCGAATACAAGATCAAAGCATACTGAAAAACACGATTTCTCCTCTCTATCTCAGATAAAACCTCACGGAATTTTGGTAGCCATCGTGAAGGTCCTCTTTCCCATTGCAGCAATCGCACTTTTAATCTTGGCGAGCATTGGGGGCATTTCCTGGTCATTTTTCATGTTGAGTTTTGTTATCAACTTTGCTGTATTGGTCAATTTTAACCAACGTATGATCCGGCTTGGCTTAAAAACTGACCACCTCCTGACCGGCATTCAATTATATATATCAGGCTTGCAACAAATATCCCAGTCCAAATTCCAAAATGCTATCATGCAAAAGGAAAGGGAGCAAATCACAGCCCTGGCCATCAGGGAGATCAAAAAACTGAAGAAGCTGGTGAACCTTCTCGACGCTCGAAGCAACGTGTTTTATGGGTTATTCAATGGAGTATTGCTAATCGACCTACACCTTTTCGATATGTTACGCACCTGGAATCAACGAAACCAGTTCAGGATTCCCGAATGGGCTGATGCCGTTCACCGTATGGAAGCCTACTTGAGTTTAGTCTCCTATAGTATGCTACATCCCGAGTTTACATTTCCTATCTTTTCCCAGGCCCCGTTTACCCTGAACGGATTGGCTATTGGACATCCACTTATCGATACCGAAAGTAGAGTTAAAAATGATTTTGATTTGAGCAGCGCCCAACTCTTCCTGGTGACAGGATCTAACATGTCTGGGAAAAGTACATTCCTACGGACCATTGCCGTTAACCTAATTATGGCCTATGCCGGCTTACCTGTTTGTGCCAAGAAATTCACTGCCTCTCCGTTCCTTATTTTCACCAGTATGCGTACCCAAGATGATCTCGCAGAGCATACATCTTCTTTTTATGCTGAGATCAAACGCATTCGATCCCTCCTCGACCAAATTGATGGTTCTGAAATGGCTACATTATTCTTTCTGGACGAAATATTAAAAGGCACCAACTCAGTTGATCGACACCTGGGTGCTCAAGGGCTCATACAGCGGCTGATCCATAAAAATTGTAAAGGGTTTATCTCCACACATGATCTGCAACTAGCGGATGAATATGAAAAAGATCCTCATGTTAAGAATTACAGTTTCAATAGTGAATTGATAAATGATGAGCTACTCTTTGATTATAAACTCACCTCAGGCAAATGTCAAAATACCAATGCATCTGCTCTGATGAGAAAGATGGGTATTGTTTCCTAAATAAGCATACAGTTAAGGTCAATATGACTATTATTTGGAATAATTTAAATACATTCTTTTTAACGGAATGCCTTAATTTTTACAACAATAAACAGTCATAAATCATTTAAAAATATTATATTTAACCACCTTGTTGAGCCAGCATGAACTTTTTTTAAACCTAAAGAGCAAATTAAAATTATGGCAAACCAAAAAGGCAGTAAACCCGATGAACAATGGCTGGGCATTCCAGGGTTCAAAAACTATGAAATCTCCAGTCGAGGCAAGATTCGGAGCATTACCCGAAAAACGTGGCATAGAGGTAGCAAGACCCACATGACCCTAAGAGGTAAAATGATGAGGCAAAGATGGAATAAGACTTGTAAGTGCTACTTCCTAGACCTTATTGATGATGAAGGCAAAAGAAGAACAGTGTATCCGCATAAGGAGGTTGCCAAAGCTTTTGTCGAAAACAGTAAGCCGAAGGAATTAACTATGATTATCCATGAGGACAATAATCCTCGCAATAATTATGCGAACAACTTGAAATGGATGACGCCGTCAGACCATATGAAGTGGCAGTTTGAAGTGGGTAATAAGAACAATTACAAGGTCTGGAAGACTAGGAAAAAACTGTATAAAAACGGTTTTAAAGAAACAACTGTCTTACCTGGACGACCGAGAAAGAACAAAGCAGAGGCATAAAAAAAGGGGTGTTTTCGCACCCCTTTCAAAACTTAATCTTAACTACTACTTGATTATTTTGAGTATTTGACCTTTGATGCCAATAAGTCAAAATAGATGCCAAAATTCATAATTAACTAAAAATCAAGTAGTTGCACCCTCTCCCCAACAACTCAAATCTGTACTTGTGTCCTATTCCGCACATTATTATGGTAACTGCCGGACACATTTCCGTGAAAATTTTTAACACAAAAAAAGCACATCCCAAGCAGGATATGCTCCATATGTCGTTTTTAATAAACTCCTAACCTATATCGACAGCACAGAAATCACTCTGATACCGGATCGATATGCACAAAAGATCTATTCTGCCTTCCTTTTTGGAATCGCACTACACCGTTAGTCAAGGCGAAAAGAGTATGATCTCTGCCTATTCCTACATTAGATCCCGGGTGATGCTTGGTCCCTCGCTGTCTTACAATTATGTTTCCAGCTATGGCCTTTTGACCTCCATATATTTTTACTCCAAGTCGCTTACTTTCCGACTCTCTTCCGTTCTTAGAACTACCTACACCTTTCTTATGTGCCATGAGTCTTTAACTATTTAATATCTTCAATTAGAACTTTCGAAAACTGCTGTCTGTGTCCGTTTTTTACCCGATAACCTTTTCTTCTCTTTTTCTTGAAAACGATTACCTTATCTCCCTGCACATGCTCAAGTACCTTACCGGATACTTTTGCTCCTTTTACTGTAGGTGCACCCACCTTTACTTTACCATCATTATCAATTAACAGTACTTGATCGAAGTCAACCGCACTACCTTCTTTTGCATCCAATAAAGGAGCATATACAAACTTATCTTTCTCTACTTTAAATTGCTTTCCGGCAATGTCTACTATTGCGTACATCTTTATCTTATCTTTTGAAAAAGGACTGCAAAGATAGATGAATGCACACAATAATCAAACACAGGTTACAGATTATATTCAACTTTCCTGTGGATAATTTTTTTTGGTTTTTTTTAACCGAAATTCATCCCGTCAGAAGTACGTTTTTCGATGAAGTTTATTCTTAAAAAATGAATTTAATACACTGAAATACAATAATTTATAAAGTTATCCACATATTGTTGATAAGTCTCATACAGACACTTACCGCCACTTGACTTTTAGGTGGCTCTTTTTCATATTTGTATGCGCGGCTGAAGAAAAATATTAACCACTTTTCTTAAAGGGCTGTATCCCAAAATATTAGAGAGAAATCTCGCTTGACATTGAGAATGAAAGCCTCATTTTGATTGTTTTATTAAAACAACCAGCTTGATCAGAATGTAGGAGGGGAAGTTATTTTTAAATAATTAAGAAAGAATGAGTGACGTAAAGCATCAAGTAGAAGAGCCCATCCTTAAAGAAAACAAAGATCGTTTTGTGCTCTTTCCAATCAAGCATGATGACATCTGGCAAATGTATAAAAAGGCCGAGGCCAGCTTTTGGACCGCAGAGGAAATAGACCTTAGTCAAGATTTAAAAGATTGGACCTCCTTGAACGATGGCGAGCGTCATTTTATCTCCCATGTCCTTGCTTTCTTTGCAGCCAGCGATGGTATTGTCAATGAGAATCTAGCAGAAAACTTTGTTTCAGAAGTACAATATACAGAAGCTAAATTTTTCTATGGGTTTCAGATCACCATTGAAAATATTCATTCAGAGACTTACTCCCTGTTAATAGACACTTATGTAAAAGATCCTACTCAAAAGGATCACCTTTTTCATGCGATCGAAACGATGGATTGTGTGAAGAAAAAAGCTGACTGGGCACTCCGATGGATAGACGAAGGTAGTTTCCAAGAAAGACTGGTAGCTTTCGCTGCTGTAGAGGGTATATTTTTCTCTGGTAGCTTTTGCTCTATCTTCTGGTTGAAGAAAAGAGGCCTGATGCCGGGATTGAGTTTCTCTAACGAGCTTATCTCCAGAGATGAAGGTCTGCACTGTGACTTCGCATGCTTGCTGTACAATAACCACGTGACCAACAAGCTCCCTGAAGAGACGATCCAGTCTATTATCAAAGATGCAGTAGACATTGAAAAAGAGTTTGTTACTGATGCATTGCCGGTGAAATTGATCGGAATGAATGCTGACCTCATGTGTCAATACATTGAGTTTGTAGCAGATCGACTACTTAACGAACTGGGATGCTCTAAAATATTCGGTGCTACCAATCCATTTGATTTTATGGAGATGATATCACTTCAAGGTAAAACCAACTTCTTCGAAAAGCGAGTTGGGGAATACCAAAAAGCCGGTGTGATGAACTCCGACAAAGAAAAACCTAAATTCAGCCTAGACGAAGATTTTTAAACTAATACCAAAACACCAAAGTCCATAATCGCCCAATTATGTTAGTAATAAAAAGAGACGGAAGAAGAGAATCAGTAAAATTTGACAAAATCACCGCCCGAGTCGAAAAACTTTGTTCAGGACTCAATCAAGACTTTGTAAAGCCTGTCGAGATCGCTAAGAAAGTCATCGACGGTCTATATGACGGTGTCACCACCATAGAATTAGATAATCTGGCTGCTGAAATAGCTGCTACGATGACCACACGCCATCCTGATTTTGCGAAACTGGCAGCACGGATATCAATATCTAATCTGCACAAGGTTACATCAGAGTCCTTTTCCAATACCATGAAAAGGCTCTATACTTACATCAACCCGAAGACAGGTGAAAATGCCTCGCTGCTGTCCACAGAAACTTACGGTGTGATTAAAAACAATGCTAAGCGACTAGATGAGGCGATAGATTACAATAGAGATTACAACTACGACTTCTTCGGATACAAAACCCTGGAGCGATCTTACCTGATGAAACTGGATGGTAAAATCGTAGAGAGACCTCAACATATGCTCATGAGAGTATCTGTGGGTATTCACGGTGAAGACATCGACTCGGTGATAGAGACGTACAATCTCATGTCTGAAAAGTGGTTTACTCATGCCACCCCGACTTTGTTCAATGCCGGCACTCCAAAACCTCAGCTTTCGTCATGCTTCTTATTGAGCATGCAAGATGATAGCATTGATGGTATTTATGATACATTGAAGCAATGTGCCAAGATCTCCCAGTCTGCTGGTGGCATAGGACTGAGCATTCACAATGTCAGAGCCACTGGAGCCTATATCAAAGGCACCAACGGCACCTCGAACGGTATCGTCCCGATGCTCCGCAACTTTGACATGACCGCAAGATATGTGGATCAAGGAGGAGGTAAAAGAAAAGGTAGTTTCGCTATCTATCTCGAGCCATGGCATGCGGATGTTTTTGACTTCCTGCAACTGAGAAAAAATCACGGTAAGGAGGAGCTCCGAGCGAGAGATTTGTTTTACGCTATGTGGATTCCTGATCTCTTCATGAAGCGTGTAGAGCAAAATGGTGACTGGTCTGTTTTTAGCCCTGATGAGGCTCCAGGCATGTACGAAGCTTATGGAGATGAGTTTGAGAAACTTTACGAAAAGTACGAAAATGAAGGGAGGGCAAGAAAAACTGTAAAAGCACAAGATCTTTGGTTTGAGATACTCGAAGCTCAAATAGAAACAGGCACGCCGTATATCCTATATAAGGATCATGCGAACAGGAAGTCCAATCAGAAAAACCTTGGTACTATCCGCTCCAGCAACCTCTGCACAGAGATCATGGAGTACACTTCCAAAGATGAAGTTGCCGTATGTAACCTGGCCTCTATTGCACTCTCTAAGTTTGTCAAAGACGACCTGAGTTTTGATCATCAGAAGCTTTATGAAATCACCAAGGTAGTCACCAGAAACCTTAATAAGGTGATTGATGTCAACTACTATCCAGTGCCGGAAGCCAAGAATTCAAATATGAAACACCGACCAATCGGTATAGGTGTACAAG
>JAHCMJ010000078.1 GCA_019192485.1 Cyclobacteriaceae bacterium HetDA_MAG_MS6
ATAGCTATCTTCTGGAATTAGATCTGATACCATGTAAAGGCCTTTTGGCAGAAAAACCAGACTTCCGGCTTTGATCAGGGCATTTACCCCTGTATCGGTGACTACTTGTAAAGATCCTTTCAGGACGATCGTGAAAGCACTAGCAGAGACATGTCGATCGCTAAGCTTATTGGGTTGATCAGCTCTTTTGTAGAGAATGCAAGATAGTCCATCAACCAGGATCTTCTCAACATCTGCTGATTGCCAAAAAGCTTGTGGCACGACTTTCATAACCTAAAAATATAGATTGGAGTCACTTTGTTATGTTGAAAACATCAAAAAGTTGTGTTATTCGGTCAAAAGAGGGATACGCCCAACTTTGTGGTTAGGAGTTCAAGGGCTTTGGTCGCGTTACGAGAGTTGCCTTTAACTCCTAATCCCGGGCTCCATGCTGCAATGCTAAACTTACCAGGTAATACCGCCGCTGCTCCACCACCCACGCCACTTTTGCCAGGAAGTCCCACTTTGTAAGCAAATTCCCCTGACTCATCGTAAAAACCGCAGGTGAGCATTAGTGCATTCATCCTTTTGGTGCTACTGTTGTCGAGGATCTGCTGCTTGTTGAAAATAGAAAATCCATGATTGGCCAGGTGATGGAAAGATTTGGCGAGTTGCTCGCAGTTCATTTCAATAGCACAATGAAAGCAGTAGAGATCTATTAATGTATCAATATCATTCTCAATGTTGTTGTATGACTTGATGAAGTTGGCCAAAGCCCGGTTTCTACTGGAATGAGCAAGTTCTGACTCGTAAACCTTCTGATTGATTCCTACTTTTTCGTTGCCGCAGATCGACCTGACAAAACTTAGTATGGCCTCTTTAGGTTCTGAGAATTGGCTAACCAGAGCATCTGTGATAACCAGTGCTCCGGCATTGATAAATGGGTTTCGAGGGATACCATTTTCAAACTCTAGCTGCACCATAGAGTTAAAAGGATTGCCAGAAGGTTCGACATTTACGCGTTGCCAGGTTTCATTTTTGACAAAAGAGAAAACCATGGTCAATGTGAATACCTTGGTAATACTTTGCACGGAGAATGCTTGTTGATAGTCACCTACTCCATAGACATGACCATCAAGGTCCGTGAGACAGATACCAAATTGATCGGGGTCTACATTGGCTAACTCTGGTATGTATTGAGCTGGTTTGGCCTCAAGCTGCATGTTTTGTACCTCTGCGTGTATGTCAGACAGAATTTGCTCAAAGTCTGTCGAAGTACTGATTTGATCTTGCATGTTCTCAGATGGCGATCGCTACGGATTCATCATCAATTGCTGATGCTCATAGCAATATGCCCAATTCTCTCCAGGCTCTGCGGAGATCGCCACAGGATGTCCGGGATGAGAGGCAGCATGCTTCGAGGCATGTTTGTTGGGGGATGAATCGCAACACAATGTCACTCCGCACTCTTGGCAAGTCCTTAAGTGTACCCAACGATCACCAGTTTTTATACATTCTTCGCATTCATAAGCTTTAGGCTCTTTTCTTTCAAAGTTCGCAAGGTGCTCGCAGGGTTGACGCTTCAACATTTTGTTATCTTTTTTAGTCCATTAATTCTGTTAATTCCACCTCGTAGTCATAGCGCAAATCTTCATGGAGTTTAGACATGGCCTTTTTGGCTTTTATGATTTGCCGCTCAAACAGATTGATTAACGAGGTACTTTTCTTTAAAGGTAAACCGAGATCCAGGGTACACCTACAGAAATGTATTAATAATTCTACCTCGACACGCTTTGATCCAGCGTATCTAATGTATTTGTTAGTCAATCGACTGATCTTTCGGATGGTTTTCTTAGCCCAATGAAGACTATTGACGTTGACCTCTTCAAATGATTCCTCCATCCAGCCTTTGATAGACTCAATGTACATATCCTCATCCGGGTAGTATAGCAGATAGGTGAGCAGTTCTTTATTTTCTACTTTGTGTCTAGCCAGGCGAAGACAAAGCTGTTGCAACTCATCCTGGCTCAGTGATTTTAGTTCTTTCTTAATATCGGCTAGAGAGGCAGCGTTCATAGTTAAATTTTGCGTCTGGGCGTAATTCCAAAATTAGCTTAATGAGACTTTTGAATGTAGTAGTCAACTAGCTTAACTCTGCTAATGCCTAAAAGTATGTTTTTTGGGATAATTCCAAATAAATTAGTTGAGAGGGTTACCTACTTTCGCAAGGCTTTTGGTTGGATTCCTAATACTTCCTTATTGCTCTAATGTCAGTAGTTTGATCTATTGCTACCACGGAAGATGTTTACTCTGCATGCTCCTGGTTAGGTATGTTGGAGTCAGAGTTTTGCATCAGGATCACATATTGGAAAAAGTCAGTGGTTACTTGATCTGGTTCAATACTTAAACCTCTTCCTCGTTTGTACGCAACCAGAAACGCATCATCATCAAACGGACTATTGTTTGCGGTTAGTTTCATCATCAGCACATCTGATTTTCCTGCGTATCGAATCAATTGCTGGATGCCAAGCAATCGCTCAAAAAAACTATGCCCATCATGAATAGAAGAAGTCTTGTATCCCTGATAAGATATTGACTTAAATGTCAAACCTCTTTCGACAATCTCGTGATCGTCTTTTTTCATTTTTGTTTCCTTAAGCACCTTGGATTTGGCCAAGAGGCCAAGAATGCTTACTAACTTAATTGCAGGAAACTCGTTTTTGAGCGCACATGCCAGCGGGCAAAAGCCGCTAATTGGAGATTGGTGAATATGCCCATAGCCAAAATTAGAGTAGACTTGGTATCCACTCTCAATGAGCGGAATAACCTGACTCTTGAAACTCTCAATAATATGGGTTTCTCTTTTTTTGGACTTAGCTTCCATGATATCGACGAATTCAGACCGGAGGTCTCCGACTGCCTGCAGTATGACTTTCTTGTGAGACTTGTAATAATCCATGAATCGACGAGAAAAGTTGTATCTAGAGGAAAGAGGATAAACATAATCGTAAGTGTAGCCGCCATACTCACGTATTTTTTCAGCAGCGGGTTTACCAGACCAGATGTTGCGATCATCGATAGATAAATCTTGAAAAATAGCAAGCGAATCCAGCATGGGATGATTGAATGTTTTGCCTTTCACCAAATTGGCTAGGTGCGTAATGGCTATTCGCTTATCTACGCTTGGGTAGTCAGTGCCAATGATCTTAATTTTTTGCTCTTCAGGTAAAGATTGATTGAGGGCATAAATTTTTTGCCATTTATCTAGCAAGGCTGTAGAAGCATCCTGAGGTATTCTTTTTGAGTAGAAGTAGACAACAAAATCCAAAACCTCCCGTCGTCCAGTTTTGAGATAGAGATTCAAAAAGTAGGCTTGAGAATAATCTACTTCAGGTGCGTAATACCTGAGACCATTTTCTCTGACGAGATATTCTAAGAGCTTAAAATCCAAATATTGAGGGGCAGCCGAACCATGTATAAAACCAAAGAAAATGAGATTCTCGTCGAGTAATTGCTTGCTGCTAAATTCAATTTCCAATTTCTCGTATGGAGAAAGAACAGCATTGTTTTTAAGGTAATCTTTAAGACTCTGCGCACCTATTTCCTTTGATGTAACGGTGATGAGCAATAGAAAAAACAATATCTTCATAGTCACGATCTTTCGAGAAAGACCCTGACATTTCATTAGGGTTGCGTGGAACCCAACTTTTCATTCAAAATCAGATATTCAAGATAGAGTGTCCTATTTAGTGCTTCAGATTTCCACTTCATATTGGGTGTAATTAAATATTTATATCTGGATGAGGGGTCATAGCGTCTAAAGACAAAGGACTTGAGGTCTTCGGCCAGTCTTTTTGTGTTTACTTGATGGTCGACCTTTTCGTCAATTTTAATCAAGGCACTGCCAATCATCACCTGCTCTAGTGGACTGGCTTTTTGTAGAAGTTTCTTAAGGTCCTGCGTTACGCTGGCCTTGATATCTTTTAGTAGTCCGTCTTTATCGATACTGAGCAGCCTTGACACATGATAAAGTATGATGACCGGACTCATATAACTGGGGGACACCACTTCAGGAATATTCATATGGTCATCATTTGCGATTATCTGCCTGATCAGTTCGATAGACTGATGATCATGGTATTGGAGCTCATAATCATGCTGAAAAACAAAGTACAAAACATTGCATAAGACCACTATGTCGTAATCCTGAGCCATTTTATTGGCAAACAGTGTTTCGTATGCTTCGTATTCTCGATATTTTTCAGGCATACTTTTCACAGGTTGCCGATTCTCTCTGCCGGCATAGTTCAATATCTTTTGCCGCACCAACAATTGGTTGAGGGAATCTTCTCCACTGGTCAGGTGAATGAGCACAGTACTTTCCAAATCATCTGGCATACGATACTTTTTTCGGGAGATAAGCCTGGAGCCGTTTGGAAATGGGAGGTCCGGAGCTACTGTCTGCCAAAAGTTGAAAGTGATTTCCCCGTTCCTGCTGGCATATTTTTCGAAATTAGACCTGGCTCTTTCCCTGATTCGAAACACAATTTCCTTTTCCTCGGGGCTCATATATGGTGTTAATTGTTGCAGGAGGAATACGATCGAGGTCGTAAAGAAAATGGTATTGTCCTCTACTCCACTACCTGAGGTGATCCACTGTCTTTGGCTGGGAAAAAGACCGTCATCATAAAAAGAATCGCCGGCTACTTGAAGAGCCTCTATTTGGAATAGCATGTCTTTGTAACTCAATGTCTGAGGAGGAGTTAAGAAGAGCAATATGCCAATGTGAAGAAACTTCATGCGCTAGCGAAAGACAATACTGAGTGTGATCAGGGCGAAAGTCACGTGGCTAAACCTGATATTAAAAAGGATTTTTTGTTTGGCTTGATCCTTGGAAATCCTGAAAAGTGGAATCCAGATAGCAGGAAGGGCCAGGGCAAGCAAAATCCATGCTTGTATTTTGATCGGTACCAAAATGGGTGCCAGGGCAATCATCAAACTGGGTATTGTCAATATGAATACTAAAATCCGAAAAGTGCTTTTTGAATCGAAAATAATAGGAATCGATCTTTTCCCGATTGCCTGGTCTCCATTAATATCCAGCCAATCCAACAATATCTCCCTGGCCAGGACCAGGAAAAAAACCATCAGCGCCAAATAGAACAAGGTTATCTCAAATTCTCGGATAATGGCGATTCCCCAAATAGCACCAGAAGCGCAAAAGGCCACTATTAGGTTGGCCCATATCCCTTTGCTGTTGTTAATAGGTGAGTAGATTAGAAAAATGGCGATGGAAAATAGCGCCAGTGCAAGTATGACCCAACCCAGGTAAAAGGCCATGCTCAAGTAGACTAACAACAGAATTGAGGTCGCGATCCAAGCGATTGATAATGGGAGCGCTCCATTTGCAATAGGTCTCTTTGTGTTGTTCAAAAGATCCTTCCTTCGATCGAAGATGTCGTTGACCAGAAAACAAAAAGCAGATCCAAAGAAGGCGCAAATACCTAATACAATACCTGTACGAAACTCCTGCTGACTAGGTCTGTAAGCGACCAATACGAATATACTGACCATTAGACAGGCAGAGGGCCTAATCGTAAACAGGATATGTTTTATCCACCGGATGATCATTGAATTTGGTTTATCCTCTACAAGCTATGGATAATATCTGAATCAGAATCAGGTATTTCGTTACTTTGGCTACAGATTTAGTTGAGTGATCTAATGTCCGAGCAAGTCACATATAGAAGACCTTGGTACCTGTTTAATGGTCATTTGGAATCAATAGTCCCCTACTGGACCTACAAGATTTATGAGGTTGAGTACGAGAGGGAACGACTTGAATTAGACGATGGCGACTTTCTGGATTTAGATTGGGTAAGAACTTCATCTGATCAACTGATCGTCATCTCTCATGCTTTTGAAGGCAATACGAGGGACTATTTTGTGGAGCGTGCAGCTAAATATTTCTCGGTAAGAGGGTATGATATTCTCATGTGGCACTATCGGAGCTGTAGTCGAGAACTGAACAGGCTACCTCGTTTTTACCATATTGGAGATACGGAAGACTTGCACCTTGTGGTAAATCATGGTCTTGATTCTGGCGCCTATAAAAGTGTATTCTTGTTAGGTTATTCGCTTGGTGGTGCCACCACCCTCAATTATTTGGGGAGTAAGTTGGTAAGTTCTGAGATCAAAGCAGGAGCAGTGTTCTCCGTTCCTCTAGACCTGGAAGAGACTTCTGCCATACTGGAAGCGGGCTTTAGCAAGGTTTATGCTAACAGCTTTTTGAAAAAATGGAAAAGGAAAATTGCCCGCAAAGCCGAGCAATATCCCGATCTTTTTGACCTTACCATGCTGAAAAAGTGTACCACCTTAGATCAGTTACATGGGCAATATACAATTGCACTACATGGGTTTGATTCCATGCAGGAATATTTTGATCAGAATTCCAGCTTGTCATTTTTAAAGCGAATCAACACCCCATTACTACTGGTAAATGCAAAGAATGATCCCTTGCTTGGACCAGCGAGTTTTCCAAATATCACATCATCATGGGTACAGACAAAATACCCAGACTATGGAGGTCACCTTGGTTTTTCAATTCATAAATACCCACATTCCTGGATGGAGTTGGAAACCGAACACTTTTTTGATCAATATTAAGTTAGGCCTACTCTTGAATTTGAAATACTTCCACCTGGTTGCTGTCAGTAGGTACAATATAGCTGGTCGTAGCCAGGCCGAGAGAAAATGTTTCCGTACTGGGATCGAGTACTCCTGATCCGTAAACACCTCCATCGGCAATAGGGGTAGCCTTACCGATTGTGCCTCGAGCATCTCCGTTTCTCATATCCATCAGGTCTTTGGGGTTGAGTCGAAGACCCTCACCGAAAGTATTATACAGACTTTTCTCGAAAGAATCGCTGTATGCGGCAGTGCCAAAACTACCAAATATGACCACAGAAAAACTTCCTTTGCTACCTCCATTAGCATTGATTTTTGCTAATAGGTCTTTGCAGATACTATCAAACACTTCAGGATACTGGTTGCCGGCACTTTCAATGTGTGCTACTATGCCCACATCTCCTACACGATTCCAAATACAAAGGCCCGTACATCCCATATAGTTAGAGGAACCTGTTGGAAAGGTTTTTGAAAGGCCAGCATATTTCTGAGGAAAAGCCTGAGCGTCGATGTTAGCTGTTAAATTTTCTACGTTTAATCTCATGTCGGTTTGTGTTAGTGAGTAAATAGAGACAGGAAATTAGCACACAACTATGTTTGATACAATGCCCTAAATAGGGTAATTTTTTCACAAAAAAGGGGATGACTGTGGTACTGGTGTGTTCCTCAAGCATCTTTTGCTGCTGCTTGCCCTGTTGAATGTACCGAGACAGATAAGTCAGGAGCTGATCGTGGTTCTTTGTGTTTGTCATTAGTGCCTATTGCGACTAAGCCTAATAGAGGCCCCACTGCCAAAAAGCTGTAAACATATGTAGGAGGGATCAGGCCTTCCATCAGACCTGTTAATTGAATACTGACAATTGTAATCGAAAAACCAATGCAATTGACAATTGTCAATGCCGTACCTTTAGTCTCTGAGGAGGTCTTTTGCGCTACAAGCGTGGAAAACAAAGGTGAATCAGCTACAACGACCATACCCCAAAACACCAGGAACACCAGAAACCAGGTCGATGACGAAACCAAAAACATCAACGGAGAAACCAGACAACACAACCCTGAGAGCAAAAGCGCCGAAAATGCTATCGTTTTCGTTCCAAATTTTAAGGATAAGTAACCTGCGACGACGCAGGCCAGCCCTCCGGCTCCAATAATGATAAAGCTCCATGCGGAGATACTCATAGAATAAGCATGTAGCATCATGTGTATCCGCAAAATCACAGGGACAAAAGCCCAAAACGTATACAACTCCCACATATGTCCAAAGTAGCCAAAAGCGGCCGAGCGGAAGCCTGGATTGCGAAAGACTTTGAAGGATGCCGTAAGGTCGAGTGATTGACTTACTTGCCGCTGAGGTCCATCGGGAACCCACAAAATGATCATGAGCCCGCCAAGAAAAGCGAGGCCTGACGTAGTTAAGATCACGGAGGCCCAAGGGAAGGAACTCAGCGCGTTCTTCAATAGGTGTGGAAAGGCAGCACCTGCCACCAAGGCTCCAACCAGAAATCCCAAGGATTTGCCAAGACCCTTGTCGTAGTAGTCTGAGGCGATTTTCATCCCGACAGGATAAATGCCAGCCAGAAAGAAGCCGGTGAAGAACCTCAACACAAGCAAACTCACAAAACTGTTGTTTTCTAAGATGATTCCTGCATTAGACAAACTTCCCAGGACTGCACTTATCAGGAATACCCTTGAGGGTGAAAACCTATCAGCGATGGTAAGAAATGCAAAAATCAATGTACCACTGATAAACCCCAGTTGGACCGAGGAAGTCAAATGACTCAATGCTCCATGCTCAAGGTCAAAGTCACTTACAAGGTCGGCCATAACACCATTTCCCGCAAACCACAGTGAGGTGCAGCAAAATTGTGCAATTACAATTGTGGGAAGGACGTGCCTAGGTGTTTTCACAGCTGGAAATTAGTGAATTTTGGATCGGATGGAGTCGCAAAAGGGACTTCCATTTCGACTCAGGCTTATTTTCTGTAGGGGATTGATCTTTGGTTACCTGCCAAAAACCCTTGCGCAATGGCATCCACCAGGTCATGATGCTGATCCCAGGCTTGGTACACTTCCTTACCCCAGTTTTCAATCCATTTTCGGCAATCGGCACTGTTTTTTGATTGACTTTTGATGTGAGTCGTAGTGATACTTCCCCGTTCCATGATCTTGGGAGGAGTTAAAAACTCATCGCTTTTGTCTGCTTTGTACCGGTTCAAATAATCACTAAGTCGCGGAGATAGCTGATAGGTCCATTGGACATTGTATCTAAAAATCAGGTGCTGTCTGGTCAGATGAAAATGATTGTTCCACCTGCCATGTATTTCGGGGTGCTGCAATGTATGCGCATCGACACTCATAAAACGATGAAGATGATTATCGGGATTAGCGTATTGAATTACTTGAAATCCAAGACTAAAGATCTCGATGCATTCGTGTATCCCTCCAGTGGTCAAAGCACCACAGAATTGGCATGGTCCTTCATCATCAAGTGTAATGCCATTTTTCGCTGCCAAGCTGATGTAATCCTGCATTTGTAGAAATGGTTTGAGTTGGCCTGGATGATGGGACGGATAAGCCTGTAAAATTAAACAGTATCGCTAAACCGATTTTCAACCTTGCTTGTGATCTGATCTAAGTGATGTTGCATATGAGCTAAATAATCTTTGATCAGGAATTCAAGATGTTTTTGCATGCCATCTGGAAGTATGATCGAATAGGATAGTGTAATACCAGTTTGTTTTGAAATAAGCCATGCTATCCTCGCGTTTAGCGCAGTCCAAAGTGACAATAACTCCTCTAGATTGGAGTGTTGGTAGTCATTAGCCGTAACCAATTCATTTTGCTGGTAGGTCTTCACTTGATAAGGTTTTTCGCTATGTTCAATCTCCGTAAGACGCTGTAGATTATAGATTCCGGAGTCTATCAAATGTCCGAGTATCTCCATCTTAGACCACTTCTCAGGAGCAGGTTTGTGCATGAGCTGTTCTTTTGAGCAATGAGGAAGGTATTCCATTCCTATCTGAATCAATTGCTGGAGCTTGGCGGTGAGCGCTTGCATAGTCTATTGCTTGGAGTAACTACGAGAGATGGACATGTCGGTAAGCGGCCTATTTTGGGTCGAGGCTTGTGACGTAATCATAACTTTCATTCAGATACTTGGCGACATTATCCAAGTCTTTAAGCATATATTCTGGGATAAGCACATACCCTTGCATGACCGAGTTGTAAGATTTGAAGATAGTGGAATCAAATTCTTCCATGTACTTTTTCTGCACCTCTTTCGAAAACCGAATCCCTATTTCGCCGGCTTTATTCAGCAATGAGAACATGTGTCCATTTGCCGATGTGTAGGGCATGGTTTTTCCTTTTCGTTCAAATCTTAGGCACTTTGCCACAAGCTCGTCGTATACTTTTAGTTTTTCTTCCCACATGTTTCTTTTGATATTCGTTTAGTACGGCCAAAACATGATTTGCCGTAGGGTTCGGCTAAGTTCAAGGAATGTTCATCAATAAAGATAGCCTCTATACCGAAATTGACCAATAATCAATTTCTTGCTTGAAGCAAGGGTTCTTAATTAAAGCCGTTAAGAGGGCTTTTCAACTCGTAGAAAATACCTTTCTAATCAAACTGATGTCAGATGCATCATCATGATCTGAGTTTTGAAAATACTTCATTTGCCACTCCTGAGTTTTTTGTGCTTGCTTATTGGTTGCTTCATCCCATGGTGGATAGACTCTGATGCCACGTTTGCCATTCTTAGTGCCTCCCGAAATGATCCCGTGCGCTAGAAGCACGGATTTTGAGAATAGGAATTGTCCAAAATGATTTCCACATCGGGAGCAAATCACAACAAAATCAAACTCGTCTGTTATGTCAAAGGGCTCCGTGACGCCATTTTGATTTCTTTTCCAAAGCGTCACAAACTGGCCTGTTTTATTTGGAGTGATCTTCGATACTCTAAACCTGATCGCATATCCATCTAACATGAAGGTGCAGGCACCGTACTCCTGGCTTTCCTTTTCAGACCGTAGCTGAGAGATTTGAAAATTACATTTATCGTAAAAACGTCGCTTTGCGGTATAAAAGTCAGGATGCACCATGGCAGACGAAGTTAGTCGTATTGGTAGAATAGACTTTCAACGATTGAGTGCAATTCTTTCCCAATGTTCCCGTGTTAGCTAGTAGACCAGGCATTTGCATTGACCAAAGTCTCTTTTTTCCAGGAATTGAAATCCGATTCTTTCATAAAAACGAATAGCGCCTGCATTGGAAGCAAGCGGATCTATGAGAATGGAGGTAACTTTATTTTCTTCAAAACAGCGTTCGATGGCCTGTTTCATCATTGCAGTACCATATCCTTTTCCCAGATCTTGTTTTTCTCCAATCCAAATGTCAATTGCTTTGAGGTTTTTCGGCACTTCTCCCCAATAATGTGATTCTTCTTCCGCTGGATCGATGATTTGTATAAAACCGATTGCCCTGTCATCCAGTTCAGCGATAAGCTGTTCTCGCCAGGTCGGAATTCTGGCTAGCTCAACTTCCCAATTCCAGTCATCGTCGGGATCAGCATCGATCACATGTTGTTGTGTGTCCCAAAACTTTACAAGATGAAGGTCGCGGATAGTAGCCTGACGAAGTTTTACTTTTTTGTGTGCTGACATAGTAGATTCGGGGGTCGCGCATACGCTACTTTTACCCTTGTTATCTCCAGTAATTACTGGCTTGGCGATAGCTGATCCGTTTTTGCCGTCCTTTCCAATACCAGAGGGATTTTTCCAAAAATGACTAATGTATAGATAGTCTCAAACTACAGGATAGGACTTTTTTTAGATCGGGACATTCACATGGCGCTCCGCATGGTAGGAGGAGCGTACCAGGGGTCCTGACTCTACGTATTTTAGTCCTCGACGCAGTCCTTCCTCTTTGTAGTGCTCAAACTGGTCGGGATGGATAAACTCTGCTACTTCGATGTGCATCTTAGTTGGCTGCAGGTATTGGCCCAACGTCAATATATCGAGGCCATGTGCTACTAGGTCATCCATCGCTTTGTAAAGCTCATCAGGTGTCTCTCCCAGACCCAACATGATACCAGACTTGGTACGTTTACCAGCTTCTTTGGTAAGTTTGGTCTGTTCCAGGCTTCGGGCATATTTGGCTTGTGGTCTGACCCTGCGATAAAGGCGTTCTACAGTTTCCATATTATGAGAGACTACTTCCTGACCACCATCGATCATTCGGTAGAGCGCATCCCAGTTGCCTTTGACATCGGGGATGAGTGTTTCGATAGTCGTTTCAGGGCTAAGCTCTTTCACTTTGATCACGGTCTGGTACCAGATCTCTGCACCGCGATCTTTCAGTTCGTCTCGATTGACGGAAGTGAGGACAGCATGTTTGACGCCCATGGTCTGGATGGCTTCTGCCACTCGTTGCGGTTCACCTTCGTCATACTCAGGTGGTCGGCCAGTAGCCACAGCACAAAAGGTGCAGCTACGTGTACAAACGTTTCCCAAGATCATAAAGGTGGCTGTACCTGCCCCCCAGCACTCACCCATATTGGGGCAGTTGCCGCTTTCGCAGATGGTGTGCAACTTATTTTCGTCTACAATCTTACGTACACTGGCGTACTCCTTGCCTACGGGTAGCTTTACTCTAAGCCAATTAGGTTTTTTAGTACGTTCCGATTTGTCTGCTGATACGGTAGGTAGCTCTATCATGTCCCCTCTTTTTTCTATGACGCAAAGTAACCGCGTGGCTACTACACCTCCAAACAAGCAAAGCTATTTCCCTGTTCCCCAAAACAGTGTAAAAAATACTGATCCGAAGAGTGCTCTATTATCCTGTGTGGGTACGATTACAATTTTTTTGGTGTAGGCCTCTGCTGCTACGCCCAACTCTACGCCGGCAACATTGTTCCGAAAAGTACCAAACTCAAAAGACATGCTAACCCGCGAATTGATGCCTGGGACCAAGTCTGAGTCCCCAAGCCCTTGGAAGAGATGTCCCTTGCCTTGTACCGCGTTGATGGTGTTGTGTTTCTGCGGATCAAACTGCTCTCGCTCGCCGTTAGGTGTCAAAATATAATATGGGGCCACTATGCCAATGGTAGGTCCTACTGCTGCTCCCAGGTTGATGCGTACCCCTTGCTGAGGTGCTTTTTTGAACATGAGTCGTTCAAAACCATAATGACCACGAAGTGCATACAGATAGTTTTGTTTACCAAAGATAAAAGAGGTGCCTGTTTGTCGAGAGGTGTATTTAGCCTCCTTGGGGTGCTTTACATTGACGATCTCAAATCCGATAGTACGATAGACGCGGTCCTGCATCTTTTTGGAAAACTTCAACACCAAGCCGCCGATGACACCGCTATTGGTGTTGGTGGTGATCCCCCAGGTGACTTCTTTGCTATAGTCGTACTCTTCCTCATACTGAGAAAATCCCAGTAGAGGCATAAGTGTTGCTCCGATTATTAGAAGAAATCGCCTCATTCCTATCGACAAGATATATTTGTCTTTTACGAAACTAAGAAATCCTAGGTTTGTTCCATGCATATCAAAACAGAATATTTGGGTGATTTGCGCACCCAGGCGACACATCTCTCCTCTAACAACACCCTCATCACTGATGCACCTCTGGATAATCAGGGAAAAGGTCAGGCATTTTCGCCAACTGATCTGGTGGCGGCCTCTCTAAGTGCCTGTATGCTGACGATCATGGGCATCCAGGCACAAAAGCATGGCTATAGCCTCGGACATATAACGACGGAAGTGACCAAAGTAATGAGAAGTGACCCCAGAAAAATTGCTGCGATCAAGATCATCTTTAGCTGGAGGGATTGTGAGCTGAGCCTACAGGAAAGAAATCACTTGAAAGAGAGCGCTTTGACTTGTCCTGTAGCCCTAAGCCTTGATCCCAATATTCGTCAGGAGATCACTTTCGATTTTTGAGGAACGGATATCGCTTTGATCTCCTCATAATCAATGCCAAAATGCGAAGTATCATAAAGTGACTTGCCTTCTTGTATCAGGAGTACCTGTGGAGACTGATGCATGACATTAAACCTTTCTGCTACGTCGTTAGAAACGCTTCGGTAGGCAATAAGGTCCAGAAAATAGGGTTTCACACCTACCATTTCTTCTGATTTCCATCTTCGTTCCAGTCTGTCCAGCGCCGCTGAACTGATTGAGCACCTGGTGCTGTGCTTATAGATCATGATTGTTTGCTCACCCGATTCCCTGACAATCTCGTTCAACTGCTCATGGGTGCTTAGTACGTTCCAATTCATTTTAGTTATTCCAGATTTCTCTTTCTTTTTTGTCAAATTTCGGTTTCGAAATCTTCTCTTTAACAGCATTTGGTTGCTGTTTGTTCCGGTTGAGTTGCACCCATAGTACATTCCACTTTCGTAGACTGTTTCGGAGCTTCTGACCACTCACCCCCATCATCATCCGATAGCTCGCACTAGGATGCAGGTCTTTTCCGCGTACTGGTTTGAGTTTGAAATCACCGTCATAACCGCTGACTTGCCTCGAAGTTTGTTTGGCAATGTTAGGCCGTGGTTTATAGGTTCCTCTATAGTTTGCAAGGGGTAGGTTTTCAGCTTTATACCTAGTCTCCCAGCGCTTTTTGAAGGTGAAGGCCAGTGCCCATGGTGCGTAAATCTGGAACCCTCTATGTTCTGAATACCGAGGTTTGATATGGTATCTGTTGTTGCGAAAAGGGGATCCGGGAGAGTATCTCGGTTTGACAGCAATATATCGTTTGCCAAATGGTGAACCGTCCGAATATCTTGGGTTGATCTTGTACCGACTTTTCTGAAAAGGAGATCCCGGAGAGTAGCGAGGGTCAATCTTAAACTTTGAGGACTTGAAAGGAGAACCTGATGAATACCTGGGATTGGCGGCATAATATTTGGAAGGAAATACAACTTTGCCGTCGGTATATCTAGGTTTGAACCTCAGAGCCACACCTGAAAGAGGATTGCCCTGGGAGTATCTGGGTTGTGGAGAGCGAAATGAAAAAGACACAACACCTTTCGAATATCTTGGCTTTATTTTCTCCTTTTTGCTTCGAGCAGCGGACTTGCCTGTAGAGGTGGCTTTTCGCTGAAATAGTACAAACCCTCGTTTCTCGGCCTTAGTGGTTTTCAGCCTGGACTGATTGTCCGTGATCAGCTGACCTCGGGCACTTATTCCCGGCAGGAGAAAGAGCAAGGCGAAAGCCAGGACCGATATCGGTTTTTTTATTTTCAAGAATTTGCCAAAGTCCAAAGATTTGTAAATAAAGCCGTAATTCCCAACAGCATCTCATTCAATTAATATTGAAGTAGCTCACTTACCTTCTCTTTTAACCGCTGTTTAGGCAAAAAATTGTTTTCCAGTTCACTAGCAAAAGGGACAGGTGTGTCCAGACTTGCTACTCGGGCTACTGGAGCATCCAGATATTCAAAGCAGTTTTCAACTAACCAACTGCTGATTTCTGCTCCAATGCCGCCAGTAAGGCAATCTTCATGTAAGATGAGTACCTTATTTGTCTTCTTGACGGACCTGGAAACAGTATCTTGATCCCATGGGAGCAAGGTTCGCAGATCAATGATCTCTAGAGCCTCTTCATGGTCTTCAAGGTCGAGAGCCCAATGTACGCCGGCTCCGTAGGTAACGATCGTGAGATGCTTACCAGGACGTATGACTTTAGCTTTTCCTACCTCAATGGTGTACCAATCATCAGGTACAGACTCCTGTATGGATCGGTATAGCTGCTTGTGCTCAAAGAATAGATAAGGATTAGGGTCTTCTATAGCCGTGGCCAACAGTCCTTTGGCGTCTGCGGGGCTGGAGGGATAAACTACTTTCAAGCCAGGTGTGTGAAAAAACCATGCTTCATTTGACTGTGAATGGAAGGGCCCAGCCCCTACTCCTGCGCCGGTCGGCATCCGAATTACCACATCGGCTTTTTCTCCCCATCTATAGTGGATCTTCGCCAGGTTGTTGATGATCTGGTTAAAACCACAGGTGACAAAATCCGCAAATTGCATTTCTACTACAGCTTTCATGCCTGCTATGCTTAAGCCCAGCCCGGTTCCAACAATAGCTGATTCGCAAAGTGGGGTATTTCTAATACGGTCCTTGCCAAACTGCTCAAGAAACCCTTCTGTCACCTTGAATAC
Organism: Cyclobacteriaceae bacterium HetDA_MAG_MS6; assembly: GCA_019192485.1. GTDB lineage: Bacteria > Bacteroidota > Bacteroidia > Cytophagales > Cyclobacteriaceae > MS6. The sequence goes on from JAHCMJ010000078.1 coordinate 15,831, forward strand.
GCCTCCGTAGTCTGCAATGTCCTGCCCCATGACCACCAGTTCCGGAAACTTTTCAAGGCTTTGTCTTAAGCCATCAGAGATAGCATCAACAAAACGCTTTTCTGTATCCTTTCCTTCAGGTGTTGATATTTTTTGTTCATAGGGAGCATAAAGGTCTTCCAGCTCCAGCTTGGTACTAGCTGATATTGCTGGTTCGGAAAAGGCCGCTTTTACGGCTTCATTGATCACCTGCTTGATCTCTTTTTGGATCGAAGTCAGTTCCTGCGTTTGAGTTACTTTTTGGTCAATAAGAAACTGTTCGTAGTTTTTGATGGGGTCCTTCTTGGCCCAAAAATCCATCAGCTCCTTG
>JAHCMJ010000079.1 GCA_019192485.1 Cyclobacteriaceae bacterium HetDA_MAG_MS6
CAATCGTGAAATAGCCATTTCCGGAGAAATTGAATCGATACCGGTTATTGTTATCTGCTCTTCCCCAGGTCAAGGAATTGGAATTATTGTCTACCCCGGTGACGAATTTCATTTTCGCCTCTATTTGGAAGTCCTTGGACTCGTCTATCGCAAAAGCCTCATCAAAATTGTAAAAAGCAGACGGGAATGATCCTTTTTTCAAAGACTGAATCACGTAATGCCCATTTTCGATCTTGTAAGATCGGCTTTCATCAAAAACACCTTGTCCCCAGTTGTAAGTGGTTTCCGTAAAATCCTCGCTGAAGAGTACTTCTTCAGGTTGGTAAGTAGCGTATTCGAAGGCCCGTTTTTGCGCGTAAGGTCTTTTGTAATCGACTCCTTGTATTCCTTCTCCCTTGGAAATGTAGCCAATGATGTAGTTGTCGATGTTTGCCGTTGTTTTTTGGCTAATGATGGCGCCAAACCTTTGACCGAGCAGTGGAAAATAGTCGATACTAGCAGCTAATTGCTCATTGATAAAGAAATAATATTTCTTTTTGACTTTGCGTACAGTGAGCTTGTTAAATCCAGATCTGATGGCATCGATGGCAGTCCACTCGACAAGGTTGCTAAACGCTTTGTTTTCATATTTTACAACCGAAAAACTTCCATTTTGAGAAATGGATAACCGGAGGTTACTTCCGTTCTTATGCTGACCAAAGTTGATGGAGTGAGGGCTCTTTTGGGAACCTCCGATTAGTTTAATATCCAGCTCTATTTGAAAGTCTCTTGTTTCATCTATTTTCTCAAAGTATTCAAGCCTGGAGTTCATCGTGACCATGGGGTTGTAACCCTCAGCAATTGCCTTGATTTCATAAGCACCATCTCTCAGGGCGTATGATCGGTTGGCGGCTTCTAATATAGGCCAGCCATGAAAGTTGGCAGAGAAGTCATCGTAGAAAAGAACCCCTTCGGGATCATATAGGTAATCTCCATATTGCTTTTGACCATAAGAAATCCAAGCGAATAAGGTCAGCATCAGGAATGGTAAGCTTCTCACGGAATTGGCGTTTTTTAATGTAATCAAAAATGGTCCAGCGGACTTTCTCAATCAATACCGTGGAGACGGTATTTTCGGGTTACATAAACTATATGATTTTAATACATTTCGCAAGTGGTATTGATGATTCATGTATTGCCGGAGATGTTCGGATTTAACTCGAATGGGCAAAAAACCCGATCTTCGGATAAAATCGGGTCGCTTTTGTGATCCGCCAGGGATTCGACCGTAACGGCCCGCCACGGAATCTACTGCTTAGAAGGCTACGCGCCCCGGACAGTTGCTCTATCCAGCTGAGCTAGCCAATGATAAAGATGTTTTGGGAAAGTGCCAGTACAGAAATACTAAGCAGAGAAAAGTAGCGAGTCACCTTTAGAAAATAACCTTTTTCTTCATACTTGCCTTGAAAGGTTAATTCCCTAGCTTTAAAAAAATAGAGACTGGGAATACTTAAGTGATCGGGTTGATAAGTGTTGGGATTGTCAAACGAGGCTAGTGCTACATCAACTGCGTCAATTCTTTCTTGACCAACATTATCTATCACATCTCCCATAAGCGTGGAAAAAACAACAACATCATAGTCTTCTTCTTCGTCCTCTTGAGAAAATGATGGGAAACCTACTGTTAATAACAGGATGGAAAATCCGTAAACTAATATTTTCATTGTTTGTAATTAGAGTGTGAATTAGAGGCAAAGCCACCCCATTTCTGGAGCAACTTTACCGAAATTGACTCGCCATGATTCAATATATGGAAGTCTTCAATGTGAAATTATTTTACCTTGTTTGCCCCGATCGCAATCGTGTTTTGCATACCTCGGGAGACATTCAACAGATTAGTAAGATCTTCACCAATCTTCTTCTCCTTGCCATCAAGCGTACTCGAAGCTTGTGTCACATATCGTCCGTCTGTCCACTTGTAAGTGACGACAGCAAGGTTCATCTGCTTATCCAGCCATTTCTGAGCCACTTTTACGTACTTGTAGTCCTTTACTTGGTCAACAATATCGGCATCTACTGCTTGAGTAGCTGAAATGTATTCGTATCTCATACCATCACCATCAAGCGTTACAATTGCTACCGTACTCAATAGATCCTGAGTAGAGGTAGTATTGTTAGGCCCCCAGCTGTTCAACCCAATTTCCCATTTCCTATCACCTGTCTTTCGCATGTATTTGATTGGCTTGAAGCCAGTGAAAGTGGTCATCTCATAGTTGGTAGGAGAAACCCTTTTCTGCGCTCCTCTGAGAATTTCTTCGAACTGTGATTCACTAAACTGAGCGAATGCTGATGAAGCACAAAATATTACTGAAAGAGCTATTATATATTTTTTCATGACTGTCCCTGATATTTAAAGATTCGAATTGGATTAAAATCACATTACCTCTTGTTGGTAATACTTCATCATTAGATCAATCTGCTTATTGATGAATTCAGTGCAGTATTGCTTGAATTTGGCTTCATCTGCTTGCACGACCCAAAACCCATCTTTAGTCTCTTCTGTAATTGTGAAAAGGTCTGTTTCCAGGTGTCGGTAGATACCTGTAGCCAATGATCCAGCTTTTACTTTACCGTTGATGAATGACAAACCTCCATTACCGTGAATGCTGGGGAGCGTAATGGCTTGCACGGTAGTAATACCCACATCCCTTCCGTTTTCAAACCCTGATCCACTGGAAACATCTTTTCCAAAGGACATAAAGTTGATCTTGAAATTAGTATCAATGACTCCCGTTTTCATACTATTTACTACCGGGAATATGTTGGTACCTTCCACCTTATATGCAGGTTGGTTGCCCAGGGTGAAGACCTTAGCTTTTACCTTTTTAGTCAACCCCAGGTTTTGCATTTCAACTTCAACTCCGGGCTTTCCAGCTTTTTCGGCGACCTTATCAAACTTCTTAGCTCCTTTTAACTTTTCAAGAGACTCTAACGTGAATCCACTCTGCTTAAGCTTGCTCTGAAAGTATTTGCCCGTCTCATCTGCGATTGCCTGATATGTAGCATCGCTTATTCCTTCCAAGGCAAATCCAATTTCTCCGCCAGCTTTTCCTCCGGCACCTTTACCAGAATATCGATAGTAAGCGGTGGTATAAAACGTGACAGCATGTGCAGTATGAACTCCGCTCTTGTCCTTATTGGTTGCCTTCATTTTGAGATCCAGAATGACCTTGGAAAGCTTTTCGGGACTATCAGGAAGAATGGGTACATCGGCGCTTCTGTCCTGAGTAAAGTTCTGTCCGCTTGCTCCTAATAGTGCAAGCAGAAAAGTAGACGTGATAATAGATTTTAAGAATTTCATGGCGATAACATTTAGTTTTTAAGTTTTTCTTCATAGACATGTTTCACCAATCCGACTACTGTCTTCACCCCTGCTTTCGAATAGATATTTTTCCGGTAGGTTTCAACAGTTCTTTCGCTTATTCCAAGTTGTTTAGCTATAACAGAACTTGATTTTTCATCAAGGATTAGTGCTAAAACTTCTTGTTCACGAGGCGTCAAATTGTCGATCATGCCCATTTGATTTTCTGAAATCAAAGTTGGATTTAGCGAAAAATTAAATCATCAGGGCAATTCTGTATTTTCTGGTAAGGGAATTCCCTGATAGGGGAAAAAGGGACTTAGTGATGGATTTTGAGTCTAATCTAATTGATGTTCTATCGCAAATTTGGTAAGGCCCACCAAGGTAGAAGTATTCGTTTTTCGGAAGATGTTTCGCTTGTGCGTCTCCACTGTTTTTTCGCTGATGAAGAGTTCCTCTGCTATTTGTTTTCCAGTGTATTCTTTTACCACGAGCTTGATGATTTCTCGTTCGCGCTCACTGAGCAACTCTTCTATTGAAGGATACTTTACATCGTCTACCAGCATCTTGGTAACTGCTGCGCTGACGAACGTTTCTCCTAGCATGGTCTTTTCAATAGCTTCTATCAATTCATTCTGAGTAGAGTGTTTGAGTACATAGCTATCGGCTCCTGCTTTCAACACATCTTTTACAATGTGTTTTTCCTGGTGCATGCTCAATGCAATCACCTTTAGTTCGGGATAGGTTGTTTTTACTTTGGAAATAAGCTCTGGCCCTTTCATCTCCGGCATATTCACATCAGAAATTAGCATATCCACCTTTGTATTTTTCAACATCTCAAGGACATGAACAGCTTTGGTCGTGGTTCCAACGATGGTGTGGTTGCCATGATTTTGCAGCAACTCCATAATTCCATCAATCATCAACTGATGATCATCTACAATCAATATTTTAACTGAAGGAGTCATTTAAGCAACAGCAATATTTTGTTTTGTGTAAGGGACCTCAATTATAACTGTGGTATTCTTTCTTCCCTCCATGGTGTCAAATTCGATTTCACCTCCGAGTAGGTCCAATCGGGAATGGATGTTTTTCCAACCATTTCCTTTTCCATTTTTAAAACTTGAAATATCAAAACCGTCTCCATCATCCTCAACAAGAAGTGAAATGCCATTTCCAACGTCTGTAACACTAATATTGATTTTTGATGCCTTGGCATATTTGATGATATTACTCACCACCTCTTGAATGATGCGATACAAGGCTACCTTTTGTTCATCAGAGATTTTGTCTTTAATCTCAAAAGACTGGAAATCCATTTTTATTTATCCACTGCTGTTTACCTGATCTTTCAGCTCATCAATAGCTTCTTCCAGTCCTTTTTCAAACAAAGTATGAGGCATCAAGTCAAAAGCAATGTTTTTGAGTGACGTATACATGCTATCTAAGATTTCTTCTGACTTTGAACGAACTTCTTTTTTGCTTTCGTTTGCTACGTTTAGCTTTAGTGCTGAAATAAGCTGTCCGAAATCATCATGTAAATCCATAGCAAAACGTTTTCGCTCCTTTTCCTGAGAAAGAATGACCGCTTCAACTTGTTCGGATTTAAGCTTTGTTCTTTCCTTCTCATGGCTTAGGCGAAGGATGTACTGCTTCCTTTTTACAAATAGGACTCCTCCAATTAAACCAACTACGATAAATAAGGCAAGCGCTAGAATTCCCGCACGATTTCTTTCGATGATTATCTCTTGCTCCTTTAATTCGAATTCCTTCTCAGATAGTTGTTGCTCTTTTCTAACCAAATCAAATTCAGTTCGCATTTCTGCAAACTGCTGCGTCATTCCATCATTAAATGTTGAATCTTTTAAGTTAGAATACTTTCTTAGCCATTCCGCCGCACGTTTATAGTCTCCTTTTGCAAAATAGTATTCGTAATAGCCATCATGTACCTCCAAAACTCTCTGGTTGATTTGTAGGTCGTAAGCCATTTGATATCCTTCATCGAGAAATCGCTTTGCATTCTTGAAGTCCCCAAGCTTGGTATAGATGAAACCGAGATTGATTGCCTTGTTTACCAAGCCTTGTAGGACATTATTGGTTGAATCTTCCTTGTAAGCTTCTAAGGTGTACTTTAATGCTAATGGATAATTTCCTAGATGGATATAATTATTGCCAATGTTTCCTTTGTTGGTGGTTACTTCATAAAGAGACTCATAGTTCTCCTTATCCATGATGGCTTGAGAAAGTTCCAATGCTTTTTGGTTATACTCAAGAGCCAAATCGTAATTCCCTAGATCATCGTAGCCTATACCAATACCTTGATGAATCTTAGCTATGTAAAAGGAGTCTTGAGTCAGTGTTGCTAATTCCAGATTCTTCTTGTGAAGGTTTACAGCCTCTTGATCATTACCCAATCTATCATGCAAAAAAGCAATACTGTAGCCTATCTGAATGATTGAAGTTGTATCTTTTAATTGCTCTCTGATTGCAAGAGATTTTAACATGTAATTCAACGCTAAAACATAGTTGCTTTTATCCTGGTATTCAATTCCAACATTACGATAGCTGTAGCTTGCCCACAATAAATTTCCGACTTCTTCAAACTCTCGAGCTGTCACTTTATAGAGATACAGGGCTGTATCTTTTTGTCCTAGAAAATCATAAAAAAGGCCAATGAATCCCTTCGCCTTTGGCATACCTTTTTTGAAGCCTATTGAATCGGCGTATCGATAGGCTTGCTGCGATATCTCAAGCCCTTTTTCATTATCAAATCCAATATACTCGCGCGCTATTGTAACCAGGTTGTTTACAACCTGGGTATCAACTGCCGTTTCGTTTTGTTTCCATAGTTCATCAATACGTTCTTGATTTTGGGCATTGATAAAAAAGGGTACTGAAAATATGATGAAAAGGAGTCCCTTTTTTAAGAAGAACGTAATTAGGGATTTCTCTTTGAACATGAGTAAGGTGATTAAATCCAATCAAAAGTTAACAAAAAAAGAAAAAAGCCTTCTATAAAGTCCTGCTATAGACGTTCCTTGCCAAGACTCCTTGCTACGGTATGGTAATTCCACGGACAAGGTGACAAACGTCCGATTTAAGGCTGTAGAGGTATATTTTCAAAGATAAGAGGCAAACAAACAAAGACATTCGGAGAATATCGGGTCTTAATTGTGATTCACCCAGGACTTAAAACCACCCAATTATCTGATAGTTAGGCAGTAAATCATTCTGAGGATATAGGTCTAGCAAAACAAATCAATTACGGTTTACTGCGTTTTCATTATTGCATCCGACAACAAGCTAAAAGCAATCCTGTGATAAAGAATAGGGAATTTTGATAGCTAATTTTTCTTAAAATTTGATTCATAATTGACGATCAACACATTATTCAATAAAATGGTATTGACCTGGTATAGTGAATCAGATAGTCTCTATACCATTTTAAGACTGTATTTGGGCAGCATCGATTTGATTGATAAAGAAAAGCTTTGAATCCTGAAGACATTTATGGGAAAGTGGCAGTACAGAAGTACTAAGTAGAGAAAAAGAAGGGAGTCACTTTTAGAAAATAACATCTTTCCATAAACCCTGCTAAACATCATTTTCTGGAAAAAAAGAAAAACCCCATTGCTGGGCTTGTTCAAGTGATCCGCCCGGGATTCGATCGCAGCGGCGAACCGCCACGGAACCTACTGCTTAGAAGGCTACGCGCCCCGGACAGTTGCTCTATCCAGTTGAGCTAGCCGATGATAAAGAAAAGCTTTAAATCCTGAAGATGTTTTTGGAAAAGTGGCAGTACAGAAATACTAAGTAGAGAAAAAGAAGGGAGTCACTTTTTAGAAAATAACCTTCTCCATACACTAGTTTCATAGGAAAAAGAAAAACCCCATTGCTGGGGTTTATTCAAGTGATCCGCCCGGGATTCGATCGCAGCGGCGAACCGCCACGGAACCTACTGCTTAGAAGGCTACGCGCCCCGGACAGTTGCTCTATCCAGTTGAGCTAGCCGATGATAAAGAAAAGCTTTAAATCCTGAAGATGTTTTTGGAAAAGTGGCAGTACAGAAATACTAAGTAGAGAAAAAGAAGGGAGTCACTTTTTAGAAAATAACCTTCTCCATACACTAGTTTCATAGGAAAAAGAAAAACCCCATTGCTGGGGTTTATTCAAGTGATCCGCCCGGGATTCGAACACGGAACCTACTGCTTAGAAGGCAGTTGCTCTATCCAGTTGAGCTAGCGGACCATAGACTGCTAGTAGTCTGAATCATAAAACCACCTACGCCAGGCTTCGGTGGTTGATAGCACCTTCGCTGAAGCTTCGGCGTCTAATAGCGGAGAGAGGGGGATTCGAACCCCCGGTACAGTTTCCTGCACGCATGTTTAGCAAACATGTGGTTTCAGCCACTCACCCACCTCTCCGGGGCTTTTGCCAAAAGGACTGCAAATATAGTATTTCGATAAAAAAATCATCATCTATCAATTAAAAATAAAGTGACGGATAGACACATTGCTTTAGTTCAATTCGGTTTTTATCCAAATAGGACCATCCATCCTTAAAATTCGTTAAATGCCCACGTCTCAATTGCCCAGAGTCTGCCACTTCACTATTTTTGGCTCCTTATGATTTGGGCATACGGTTTCAGTGCATTGGAAGTGTTTTTTGTCGTGAGCTTCATCGTCCTATATGGCGCTTATATCTTACGTATTATTCGCATTTCCAAAAAACTCAATACACCAGGGCGACGTGTGGCATTGAAAGTGGCTTTGCGAGCCATTTATTTTGCCCTTTTCATCGTAGCGCTACTAGGTCCCTCTTTTGGTGACACCTCCAAAGAGATCAAGTCAGTTGGCAAGGACCTGTTCTTCTGTATCGACCTATCCGAGTCTATGAATGCCTTTGATGTACAGCCAACAAGACTGGAGAAGGTCAAATTTGAATTAAAAAATATCGTTGAAGCTTTCAGCTCAGACCGGATCGGACTGATCATGTTCAGCAATGAAGCATTTATGCAGTGTCCGCTGACCTATGACAACAATGCGCTCAATCTTTTTATCCAAACGCTCAATACCAGCTTAGTGCCCAACACCGGGACAGACTTTGGGCCTCCACTGAAAATGGCATTAAAAAAGCTCCGAAGCGAAGAAGGGGGAGTGACACAGCAAAAATCAAAGATCATTGTGCTGATTAGTGACGGAGAAGACTTTGGAACGGAGACCAGTGAAGTTGCCGAAGAGATAGAAAGTGATGGAATCAAACTATTTACTTTAGGGGTGGGAACTAAATCGGGTAGTAAAATATTGACTAGAAGAGGATATAAGACTAACCGTGAAGGCCAGGAGGTCATCAGTCAACTTAACTCAACATCATTGAAGAAATTGGCAAGTGATACCGGTGGCAAATATTTTGAGATCAACAAATCCAAAAATGATGTGTCTCGTCTCATCAACACCATCAATGAAATTGAAGGAGAATTGAGGGATTCCAAGCAAATGGATGTAAAATCGAATAAATATTATTACTTCCTTGGGTTGGCTATATTGCTGCTACTGATAGATTCCCTGGTACATATTAGAGTATTAAAAATATGATGAAGCTGTTACTCATAGTCACGCTGCTAATGACCAGCAATAACCCAGCAGAGATAGCCAGGATCAACAAACTGAAATCTCAGGCAGAGGAGGCGTATCTCAATAGAGACTACCAGAAGGCGCTAAGCAACTACATCGTACTATCTGACACCCTCAACATCGAGGACCAGGCTATCGAATTAAACAAAGCTCACTGCTACTACCAGCTAAAAGACACCAGCAACGCAAAACTTACCTACCAAAGCGTAGCAAGTGTGGGTAATAAGAACGCTAAGTCCGTAGCCTATCAACAACTGGGCGTCATAGCTAAAGATGGCAAAAAGTATGAAGAGTCCTTGCAATTTTTAAAAGCAGCCATTAAGAATAATCCCACCAACGAAGGCGCCCGGTACGACTACGAGCTGGTGAAAAAGCTACTTCAGGAGCAACAGCAACAAAATCAGGATCAGCAGAATCAGGATCAGGATCAGCAAGACCAAAACCAGGAAGATCAAGATCAGCAGAACCAAGACGATCAGAATCAGGATCAACAAAGTCAAGACCAGCAAGGTGAAGATCAGGAGAGCGAGCAAGAGCAGAATAAGGAGGAACAAGAGCAAGAAGGAGAACAGCAGCAACAAGAAGAAGGAAAGGAAGAAGAGGAGGAAAAACAACAAGAACAGCAACAACAGGAAGAAGGTGACGAAAAAGAAGAGCAGGATCAGCAGATGAGCACCCAGGAAAAACTCCAGGAAATGAATATCAGTGAAGAAAAGGCCAAAATGATCCTGGAAGCTATGAAAAATAGCGAGGTCCAATACCTCCAGCAACAAAAACGAAAACCTACGAAAAGACCAGATACCGGAAAACCCGATTGGTGATTTTCTAAATAAGCTTGCAGTAAATAACCCAAAAAAGAAGCATGGAAGAAGTATTTATAGTCTCCGCGGTCCGAACCCCAATTGGCAGCTTTGGAGGCACCTTATCAGGTCTGACCGCCGTAGAGTTAGGGTCAATCGCGATCAAAGGAGCTCTTGAAAAAAGTCAGGTAGCTGCCCGGCAAGTAGATGAAGTTTATTTTGGCAACGTGGTTAGCGCCAATCTTGGACAGGCTCCAGCCAGGCAAACTGCCATTGGAGCCGGGATAGGCCATAACGTGCCCTGCACTACAGTTAACAAGGTTTGCTCTTCAGGGATGAAGACCGTCATGCTAGGAGCCCAGTCCATTATGCTTGGTATTAACGATGTGGTGGTCACCGGGGGAATGGAAAGCATGAGCAATATCCCCTACTACATTCCTAAGGCAAGATATGGTTACAAATATGGACACGGACAATTGGTAGATGGACTGATGCATGATGGTCTTTGGGAAGTCTACAATGGTTTCCCCATGGGTAACTGTGCTGACAATACGGCTAAGGAGATGGGCATCAGCCGGGAAGAACAAGATCAATATGCCATCAATAGCTATAAAAGAGCTGCTGCCGCAACAGAAGCTGGTAAATTCAAAGAAGAGATCATACCGGTATCCATCCCCCAAAGGAAAGGTGATCCATTGATCATGGATACCGACGAGGAATATAAAAATGTCAACTTTGATAAAATACCCAAACTGAGACCGGTTTTCTCCAAGGAAGGAACCGTCACAGCAGCCAATGCGTCCACTATCAATGACGGAGCTTCCGCCATTGTCCTAGTGAGCAAAAAGAAGCTAGATGAACTTGGCCTTAAGCCATTGGCCAAGATCAGAGGGTTTGGAGATGCTGCACAGGACCCATTATGGTTTACCACATCTCCTTCATTGGCGATCCCCAAGGCTATGCAGCATGCGGGAGTCAAACACTCAGATGTAGATTTCTATGAGATCAATGAAGCTTTCTCCGCAGTTGCTATTGCTAACAACAGGCAACTCGAACTGGATCCGGAAAAAGTGAATGTATTCGGTGGTGCAGTCGCCCTCGGTCATCCGCTAGGTGCATCGGGAGCACGAATTATCAGTACGCTCAATTCAGTACTTACTGATGCTAATGCCAATATTGGGGTGGCCGGAATCTGCAACGGAGGCGGGGGCGCCTCAGCAATAGTTATCGAAAAAGTATAATGATCATACTATCATAAGAAGCCTTACGTAAATCGTGAGGCTTTTTTAGTTTGCGGTTATGATCAGAAATCTTCTCTTGACAGTCCTAACCTTAAGTACCCTGATTCTGTCAGGGCAGAAGAAAGTAGTCAACCACTATGACTCTTTGGACTACTCCAAGAAGGAGGTTTTTTTTGTCATCGAAAAAGACACTGTACTTATTCATGGACCCTATGTCCGATACAATTCCGCAGGAGACACCATAGTCACTGGTCACTACCTGGAAGGCAAGAAAAACGGCCTATTCACCAATTTTTATGACGACGGTGCCAAACAACGTGAAACCATCTATCAGAATGACCTGCGCCATGGTACGACACGTGTGTATAACAATGATGGCACAGTTTTACAAGAAGCCATGTTCGAGAACGACACGATCGCCGGGACTATCAAGCTCTTTCACGGGGATGGCAGTATCAAAGGAGAAACTAATTTTGCGAAAGGACTCCCAAACGGACTAGTAACTTCCTATTTCCCAAATGGGAACAAAGAGGAAGAAATCAACTATGCCAATGGAAAACCTAATGGGTTGACCCGGAAGTACTATCAATCTGGCCATGTGAAGATTGAGGCTGAGTACAGAAATGGCCTATTGGATGGATACTACAAGACTTTTTACGAAAGTGGTAGTATCGAAACAGAAGTACTCAATCTACAAGGCAAAAAATCTGGTTTTGTTAAGCGCTACTTTGAAAACGGACAGCTACAAGCCGTCGGCAACTATCGAAATGGCCAACTACAAGGTGAATACCTAAACTATTTCGAGGACGGGGGTACAAAGTCCATCTTGAATTATACTAATGGCAAAAGAACAGGTAGAAATATAGAGTACTACGCCTCCGGTAAAATCAGCAAAGAATCCGACTATTCAGCAAATGGATTAAACGCCACAATCAAAGAGTATACGGAAGAAGGCACCCTGGCAGCAGAGAAAAGAATCAAAAACGAACTATCGTCGGGCACCTGGACCTATTATGATGACAAGGAACGACCCTCGATAGTAGAAAACTATGAAAACGGAAAACTGAATGGCGAGAGAACGACCTACAACAAGAAAAAACTCATGGCCCAAGAGGAATATCTCCACGGCATGAAAACCGGCCAATGGGTCAAGTACTACCCCAATGGGAATAGTGAAGAAGAAGCCTCCTATAAACTAGACAGGCTGCATGGGTGGTTCATACATTATCATAAAAATGGACAAAAAGATTACGAAGGCAATTACGTCCGCAACAAGCGAAATGGAAAGTGGACGTACTATGATACAAAAGGTAAAGTAGTTACTACTGAGAATTACGAGTTTGGCAGGAAAGTGGAAACGCCTTAATCACACGGATTGTATCTCATACGCTAATTCTGCACCTTTCAATTCCGGAAGATAACTATCTTTGCGACCCTATGCACGAAGGTATACTCTCCACCCCATTTGACTTCGCAGGACAGACTGGTAAATACACCGGAAAAGTACGAGAAGTATACAGCTTTGGAGACAGAATAGCGATGATTGCCACAGATCGAATATCGGCTTTCGATGTAGTCCTACCGCATCCTATTCCTTTTAAAGGTCAGGTACTGAATCAAATAGCCGCCAGGTTTCTCAAAGCTACCGAAGACATCGTCCCTAATTGGGTGGAGTCCGTTCCTGATCCCAATGTGACCATGGGCAAAAAGTGCGAACCTTTCAAAGTAGAGATGGTCATCAGAGGCTATCTGGCAGGACATGCCTGGCGTGAATACAAAGATGGTAAGCGAGCAGTTTGCGGAAACTCACTGCCGGACGGGCTCCAAGAAAATGACAAGCTTCCCCGGCCCATTATTACACCCACCACCAAGGCTGATCAGGGACATGACGAAGATATCTCCAGGGACCAAATTATTCAGCAAGGTATTGTAAGCCAACAAGATCTTGACAGACTTGAGCAATACACCTTTGCCTTGTTTGAACGAGGAACTGAAATCGCCACTACACGAGGGTTAATTCTGGTAGACACCAAGTACGAGTTTGGTAAGAAAGATGGCACCATCTATCTCATTGACGAAATCCATACGCCCGATTCATCCAGGTATTTTTATGCGGACACCTATGATGAGTTACAGCAGCAAGGAGCTCCTCAAAGACAGCTTTCAAAAGAGTTTGTCAGAAAATGGCTCATTGAGCACGACTTTCAGGGTTTAGAAGGTCAGCAGATACCTGAAATTCCAAGTGAGTTTATTCGATCTGTGTCCGACAGATACATAGAATTGTTTGAAAAAATCACAGGGGACAAATTTGTGAAGGAGCGTCAGGAAAATGTGTTAAAACGAATTGAGGATAATATCAATAAAGCATTGAAAGCATGAACTATACGGTAAACAAAAAAGAAAACTACACCATACTGGTCCTAGAAGAGGAAAAACTAGATACCACGGTTGCTCCGGATTTGAAATCCGAATTCATCAAAATACAGACAGAAGGCTCCAAGAGCCTAATTATCAATCTCAGCAAAGTAAAGTATACTGATTCTTCAGGACTGAGTGCGCTATTGGTAGGCAACAGACTGTTTGGAGAAGAAGGTAACTTTGTGCTTTGCGAGGTCCAAGAGCATGTCATGAAGTTGATAGGGATCAGCCAACTGGACAAGGTTATCAACATCCAATCGACTCAAGAAGAAGCGGCTGATTCTATCGTGATGGCAGAACTAGGCAAAGAACTGGGTAGCAACGGAGGAGAAGCATAAGTATTGTCTTTATCCATTCAAATACTAGGTTCCAATTCGGCCTCTTTTGCACATAACCGACACCACACTTCGCAGCTACTCAAGATACAGGATCAGCAGTTTTTGATCGACTGTGGAGAAGGCACCCAATTACTCCTCAAGAAGTATGATGTAAAGTTTTCCAGAATTGACCATATCCTCATCAGTCATCTGCATGGGGATCATTACTATGGACTGATAGGATTGCTCTCTACGCTGCACTTGTATGGCCGACAAAAGGAATTAACATTGATTGGTCCTCCAGGTCTCGCGGAGATTCTTACCATTCAACTTAAATATTCTGAAACAACCCTGGCCTATCCCATCCGGTTTATAGAATGGACACCTGGAGAACATAAATTGATCTACGAAAACTACAAGATCACCATTCATACTGTCCCCCTGGACCATCGAATACCTTGCTGCGGATATTTTTTTAAGGAAAAACCTAAAAAACGCCGCATCAATAAGCATATGCTGCCCGAAAAGCTCTCTCCCCTGCAGATCATCGCTTTGAAAAATGGAGAGGATATTTTAGATGAAAACGGTAAGGTCAAATACAAGAATGAAGATATTTCCCTTCCTCCCCATAGGGCTTTTAGTTATGCCTATTGTTCAGACACCAAATACAATCCGGACATGGTCCCAATGATCAGGAAGGCTGATATCTTGTATCATGAAGCTACCTTTGGAGAGGATATGAAGGACAGGGCATTACGAACCTTCCACTCCACCGCATTTGAGGCAGCTGATATTGCCAAGCAAGCTGATGTCAACCAACTGATTATTGGTCACTTCTCTACCCGATACAAAGAGCTTTGGCCTCTACTCAAAGAGGCGAAGTCCAAGTTTATGAATACAGAGTTAGCTATAGAAGGACATATATTTGAGGTACATGCCTGACAGTAGCACATCCGACAACAAAAAAAGACAGAACCTTTTTATTGTTCTTACTGGCATTTTTCTGACGAACGCTATACTCGCAGAAATGATAGGTGTCAAGATATTTTCGGGTGAAAAAGCCCTAGGTCTGGCCCCAGCTAACTTGCAGCTCCTTGATGGATTTGTTTTAGACTTCAACCTCACTGCCGGCGCCGTAATCTGGCCGATAGTATTCCTAAGTACCGATATCATCAATGAATACTTTGGCAAGAAAGGAGTCCAAAAAATTAGTTTTCTGGCTGCTGGTTTTATTGCTTATGCATTCCTCATCATTTATATCATCACACTACTGCCTCCGGCTCAATTTTGGCTGGATGTCAATGGTACTGACCCAGCAGGTAACGTATTCAATGTCGATTACGCCTTTCGATTAATCTTTCGGCAAGGATTAGGAATTATCGTTGGGTCGTTGATCGCTTTTTTAATTGGTCAATTACTTGATGTCTTCGTTTTCCAACGACTTAGAAAGATTACAGGGTCAAAAATGATCTGGCTCAGAGCAACAGGATCTACATTGGTTTCTCAGCTTATCGACAGCTTTGTAGTGTTATTCATTGCCTTCTATTTCTTAGCGCCCGAGGGAAGCAGATGGAGTATTCCTCAGGTGACTTCCGTAGGGATCATCAACTATATCTATAAGTTCTCGGTTGCAATCATGCTTACACCTCTGATCTACGTGGGTCACTATCTGATAGATCGATATCTTGGAAAGGACCTGGCTGAGCAGATGACGGAGGAAGCTGCAAATGAGTAAATAACTCTCCACGGAGATTGAATAGATAGCCAATGACGATTGCCCCTCTAAGCACTAATTCACAACTGCACCGTCCTCAAGCCTAACAATTCTGGAACCATATTCAGCATTACGTTCAGAGTGAGTCACTTGAATAATGCTCATTCCTTCTTTGTTTAGCTCAGTAAATATCTTCATGATCTCATCACCTTGTTCTGAGTGCAAATTACCTGTAGGCTCATCCGCAAGTAACAATTTTGGCTTTCCAATGATAGCCCTGGCTATTCCTACCAGCTGTTGTTGTCCTCCGGAAAGTTGCTCTGGGAAAAGATCTTTCTTGGCAACCATCTGAAAGCGATCCAACATCTCAGCCACCATACTGGCACGTTCTTTGCGTTTCACCCCACGGTAAAGAAGAGGAGTTTCAATGTTTTCATAGACAGTGAGTTCATCAATGAGGTGGTAGGCCTGGAAGATAAATCCAATATGTTCCTTATGAATCTTTGAAGTTTTACGTTCATTGAATTTGTGCACGGGCTCGTCCAGGAAATAGTACTCCCCAG
>JAHCMJ010000080.1 GCA_019192485.1 Cyclobacteriaceae bacterium HetDA_MAG_MS6
AGCATTGGGAGTACCCAGGTCAGGTGAAACCGCACCCATGATCAGGTTGATAATCACGGCAGCCGAAAAGGACAGCAATAGTGCTATTTTCAAGTTCATAATGGTAAGTAAAAAAAGGTTAAATATCGGTCATGCATTACCAGCCTGTCAATACCTACTTTTCAGTAATTTCGCCTAGGCGATGGTCAATTTCCTTTCTTCCCCTCGAAATTCACCTCCTCATTCGTTTCAAAAATATTAGACAAAGTCTTCGTTTTCAAGTCAGGGTGAAATGACCTGTACACGCCATAAGTTTTTGCAACCACTTCCTTTTCATTATTGACCCAAGCCATAGAACAAAACAGGTAACCTACCATGCCTGCGACAATTAACATCAGACTGGTAAAAGACGGAAAGAAATACTTCCCAAAAAAAAGGTTGTAGATGGCAAACAAGATCGGACCAATCAACATAAAAATGAGCATGATCCAAGAAATAGGATAAATCAGCCCAAAAATGACGGTAAATGAAATAATGATAGCTGCGACGAGGAGCTTCACGTGGTACTTATGGTGCCTCAGGCTGTTGATCCAATAGTTGATAAAGACCAGGATCAAAAGTGTGAAAAACGATAGAGCAAATACCTGAGTATAGTTGATCAGTGATTGCGTACTATTGATATAGTTCCGCCAGACATCATTGGAAAGAAGCAAATGTTTAGCATGATAGTAGAAGCTGTAGATATCGGATTTGTGTATTGCCGTATCCAGTGGAACATCACCGAATACCTGATAAAACATCTGAACTTTAATGTAGTTATCTGTATCATCAAAACGTGAGATATCTGAGTTGGCCTTTCTAGCATCTTCTGGAGCCCAATAGTATTTCATGCCCAAATGCTGCGCATTGCTCCCATCCATCCACTGATCAGAGAGGGTATTGATGATCACACCATTGATGTATACCATCATGATAAAAAAAGCAAAGACAAACAACAGCGAAAATGACAACCTGAAAGTATTGTCCTTGGACAAAAAAGAGGGCACATTCACCGTGATAAACTTAAAATAGCTATTCAAAAATGCCGTAAAGTCCTGAGTGACATAATCATGAAGGTTTTCAGTCTTCTTGAAATAACTATCCTGGTCTGATAGGAGCATAAATAACCCCGTCAGCAGGCAGAGGGTGAAGAAGAACCCCTGAATGAAGAGGTCAAACCCCAAACCCTCTGAGAAGTAATTGATGATACTCACGTGTCGATCGCTAGGTTGGTATCATGTGGTACAGCTCATACGCTATATAGCAGCCTGAACCGCTTTGACCACTGCATCCTGTAAAAACTTGATCACTGCATTTGTCGCATTCTGTAACGCAACCGTAGACATGACTTGTATGGCTCGCACTTGATTCTCGATTGTCACCTTTTCATCTTCTAATTGCGACTTCATCTCATCAGCGGTAATCTGACCACTTAGCAGAAGCTGGCCGAGTGTCTCAAGTGTCTCCTTCTCTTCTTCAATAATTTTCTCCCCATATTCTTTGATGGCAGGTAGGTCTGCATTTAGTGAGTCTTTTAGGGTACTTGCCAAGCCGGTTTTTAATTCGTCTATGTTAAGGTCCATGTTAGTATAGTTTATCGTTGATCTTCCTTGACTGTTTCTGATTTCAGTAATGCTTCAAAATTTCGAGTAAAACGTTGCCGGTTTACAGGTAGCAAGGCTTTGTTGGTAGTTAAATCTCCCTTGTATTTTCTCCAAAGGTTCTCCAGAATACTCTTGGAAATGGCCGTCGATTGATCATTTAATGGTCTTGATTGATTCTTGAGATAAAGGCCATAAAGCAAATTGTCAATGGCTTTGTATTTCGCGGTAAACGATGTCACCTGCTGGTCGCTTAGCGTAGCAGTACTATCTCGTACTTCAATCAATTCTGCGTAGTAAGCGTCTACTTTTTTTGCTGCCTCTACGATCTCATTGGCGACATCGGCATTGTAGTCTGCCACCCATTTCTGTAAGCACCCGCTTAAGATAAGTGGGAAGACAAGAAGTAAGGTCAGTTTATTGGTTCTCATTTGGTATTGGTATTTTTATTTTCATTCACTTTCAATAATGTATAAGTACCGGAGCTGATCCCTAACAAAATCAACGTGTTGTTGTCAAACTCTTTCATTTCATTGAAACGAAGGACATATTGAATAAAGATCAAGCCATACACTAGGTTGAATATTAAGGACTGCACCCGATGAATGCTGATGCCATTTCCATCTGATAAGATATCTGTCAAAAAACCTTCGGATACTTCGTCCTGATGGCGCACAGTAGTTTCAGCTGTATTGTCACCAGAGTCAATCAAATTACCTGCGGTGGTAGTCGCTGCGCTGATACCAATCAAGGCCAGAGCCGTTGCATTCATGATTTGAATGGGCTCGGTAGGATTGTCAGGGTTGTTGTCCTGCATGATATAAATCACCATAAAAGAAGCAATTACGATAAATGACCAGTAGGCCATTTGTGATCTGGAAAAGCTAAAAGGCTTGTTGTCGCTGGCAGATAGGTCTCGTATGAGATCCGTACTACGGCCCAGCCATATAAACCATATAGCCAGTGTGATGACAGAGGCATAAACTGCACCTGTCCACTCGGAAACGAATAGCGCTATCATGTAAAGCAGGAATACTGCCAGGAGTAGCACTAGTCCAAAAATGTTAGATTTCATCTTAAAAAAATGTGGTTGGTTAATAGCTGAATGTATTGATAGTCTGCGAGTTAGTCAATAAAAAAATGAGGAAATTGATGATAGAATAGCAGAAGCTAACAAACAAAACTGTTTTAGCTGTATACTTATAGCAAAAGATAATAGTTTTAGTATCAGAAAACTCGCACTTACAATGATCACACCGCTTCGAATCACTTGCCTGATACTCCTGTCATGGATGCTATCATTTCATTTTCTCCACGCTCAAAAGAAGGTTGACCAATACTCGAAGGAAGACCTGCAAAAACTACCTGCTCCACCAAGTTACGTCGATCTACGTTACTGGGCGGCTCATCCTGATCAGTCGGATGCAGCAGATATGCTACCAGGAGATGGAGAGCTTGAGGATCGGCAATCCACTGCCATGGCTGATGTTTTCTTCGTGCACCCAACCATCTATACCGATAAACAGCACCCTGACTATCCGTGGAATGCTAGCCTGCAAGATCAGGAGATCAATAAAAAAGTAGATGAATCAACGATCAAAAACCAGGCAAGTATCTTCAATGGGTCAGCTCGGGTATATGCTCCCCGATATAGACAGGCCCATATCAATGTGTTTAAAACATCGGATCTCATTCTGAAGCAGGAGGCACTTGATCTTGCCTATCTCGATGTGCAAGACGCCTTTGAGCATTACCTGAAGCATCTAAATGATGGCCGACCCATTATTCTGGCCTCTCACAGTCAGGGCACACTACATGCCGCACGGTTGATCCGGGATTTCTTTGAAAACAAACCAATAGCTGACCAGCTGGTGGCAGCGTACCTGGTAGGCATGCCATTGGCTACTGATCTATATGAATCCATCCCACCTTGCACAGACGAGAGCAGCACGGGATGTTGGGTGAGTTGGAATACTTACGCCAAGGGCTATTATCCGCCCAACTTCCAAACACACTATGCCAATGCGCTTAGTACCAACCCACTCAATTGGCAGGTAGATGCTACCTATGCCCCTGCGGAGAAAAACAAGGGAGGAGTGCTACGAAAATTTGACAAGATCAGGCCGAGCGTCAACGATGCGATCAACCATCGCGGGCTTTTATGGATCAGCAAGCCTCGGTTTTTTGGCAACTTTCTGACCAACTGGAAAAGATATCACGTAGCAGATTACAACCTATTTTACATGAATGTCCGGGAAAATGTAGCCACTAGAACCGAGGCGTTTATCAAGGTACAAAAAAAAGCCCCGGGGAACCGCTCCCGGGGCAAGTCATGAACCGTCGATCCGTCCGATCAATCTAGGTTGGCACAATATTATATGAATCGAGGGGTTAATCAGCTCTCCGAAACGTATACAAATGGTAAGCATGTTGCATCTAAATGTCCAATTTGGAGCCCTCAGGCTGAAAACCTTAGTTATCGCCTTCTTCTGGGATTGGAATCAGGAGGTGATAGTTAGCATCTGTAATCCGCATTCAAAATCTTGATCTTTCATGTCATTCCGGCTGCTACGAAAGTTGAATCACCTACCCATCCCGATAATTTTACTACACGCAGCCTTGTAAAGCCAGCTTACTCGTGCCCGACCCATTACGTCCAGAGACTAACCGGCCGATCAATTCCTTCATCTCTAGTGCTTCAACGCAGCTTGCGACCAAGAGGGTAGGATGAAAATTTGGAGTGGTGCTGATGGCTTAAGGGTAAGGCTTTTAATTTTTCCGGGCCGCGTAGGCTTGACTTTTGGGTCCTTTGTGTCAAGAAAAAGGACCGAGTAACCCAAGTTGTTGACTAGTTAGTTAGCGTTCATTTTAAGCTCCTTAGGCAAATCAGCATCAGAACTCCTAATTCGAGGTTTGGAACCAACAAAGTATCCCAGGGCATGTGATCCGAAGTCAAAAAATGACAGACAAAATCTGATACAGCTTATTAGTGAACGTTTACTGCGCAGAAAGTATCAACAATGTTGTTTTTATGAGGATTGTAATCCGGCCTCACCTCAAACCGGAGCTCGGGGACCACTTCCAGGTGTTTGACCCGGTCAAGCTGAAACATACGCCAGTTGGGAATCGTACCTGATCGACTTGATCCCTGGATCTGAAAAGCAGCTAAAACCGTATTGTTCAAATTGGTCATACCGAGGCAATAAGGCTCTACTACTCTTGGATGGTCATCGTAGACAAATGCGATCACCTGCTTGAAGCTAATGGCCCTGCAAATGTCTTCTTTCAAAACTGAAGGTGCTTGACCGTCTGCGACTGATTGATCAACTGCTTGAGTGAGTCGATCCCTATCTTCAAGTGTGTATTGACAAAATCCTGGGTGACCTTCTTATCACTTTCGTCTGTCTTGACACCTTCTGGGATCATTGGAATATCCGAAACCAGCAGCAGCGCACCTGCTGGCATCTCGTTCTTAAAAGCTGCCGTGAAGATGGTGGCAGTTTCCATATCGATCGCCATAGCGCGCAGTTTCTTAAGATACTTCTTAAACTTCTCGTCGTGCTCCCATACCCTGCGGTTGGTTGTATAGACCGTGCCTGTCCAATAGTCCTGGCCAAACTCACGAATCGTAGTGGATATCGCCTTTTGCAAAGCAAAAGCTGGAAGTCCCGGAACCTCAGGAGGCATATAATCATTGGAGGTACCCTCGCCACGAATAGCTGCAATAGGTAGCACCAGGTCGCCCACGCTATTTTTTCGTTTGAGTCCGCCGCATTTCCCCAGGAAAAGCACCGCCTTGGGATGGATCGCAGTGAGCAGATCGATCACGGTAGCCGCATTGGCCGAACCCATGCCAAAGTTGATGATGGAGATACCATCCGCTGTGGCGCACTGCATAGGCCGTTCGTTACCGATCACCTCCACATCATGTAACCTGGCAAAGCTGGTCACATAGTTCCCAAAGTTGGTCAGCAAAATGTATTGACCAAAGTCCTGGAGGCCAAGGCCTGTATATCTCGGCAACCAATTTTCAACAATTTCTGCTTTCGTCTTCATAGATCAAAGGTGGGTATAAATAGATAAATGCTGCTACTCTCTAAGAAAACAAAAAAGTCACTCAAAAGAATCACGACAGTCAAGTTAAATGCAAAATTTTCATTGACCTCAAAACCATTTTTTGCTATATTGTGATGCACATGTCTGAAAGACATTGTTTACTCGCTAAAAATCATAAAAATGAAAAAAGTTAAAATCACCGCATGCGCGTTAGTTTACTGGTCAGTTGCATTGGCACAAAACGACTTCCCATTATTATCAAGTGGTCAATACACTGGTGGCGGTGGAGATCATACGACAATAGGTACACCCCAACTCAAATTGGTGGGGACTGTCACTTATCCTCGCATTGTTCATCTCAGTGCACACGCCAATGTCTCATCAGTATATAATTTTGAAACAGGGAAAAACGTATATTGGGGAGAGCCCACAGATGCAGGCAACTATATCTTCAGAGGAAGAGACCTAATTGTTGAGCAGGGAAAGTTAGGAATTGGCACCACTTCTCCTGATGAACTTCTACATATCAACAAGGGAAATGTAAAATTCGAGTTCGACAGTCAATTTGGAAATGATCCGATTGTTCAGTTTGAAAATGAAGGAATAAATGCTGATGTTAGGCAGTCATTTTACCGCTGGAGTGGTAATACCAATCTGTACTGGGGAACGCGTTTCGAACGAGAAGCTACCACCGGGTTCAAAATTCAGATGGCTAATACGGCAGTATTAGGTGCTCATAACTTTGTTGATGCAATTAATATCCTGAATAATGGTAATGTTGGAATCGGAACAGATAATCCAGGAAGAAAACTAACTGTAAATGGTGATATCAAAGCCGATCATCTACTTATTACCGACAACGACAATACGATTTACAAGCAAGGTTTTGGGTTTGGCATAAACTCAGATCGTGGTTATTTATTCAGGCAACATTTCACAACTGAGCTTGGAGATTATATTGAGATCAATAACCAAGATGCTGCCGGCGATGGACCAAGAATAGATTACATTTTCAGAATGAGTGGAGCAAATGGTTTTCAATTTATCCCCCGGGAAGTGGAAGCCATGAGAATTACTAACCAAGGGCGAGTAGGAATAGGAGTCACCAATCCAGACGAAAAGCTCGTAGTAGACGGCAAAATCCGAAGTGAGGAAATCAAGGTTGAAGTGGTAAACGGACCTGATTACGTCTTCGAACCGGACTATCAGCTCCGCACCCTTCAAGAAACCCAACAATACATAGCTGAAAACAAACACCTGCCTGAAATCCCATCTGCCAAAGAAATGGAAAATAATGGGGTTGATCTCGGAGATATGAATATGCGACTTCTAAAGAAAATCGAAGAATTGACACTCTACCTGATCGAAGAACATAAGCACAATCAAGCACTCACCAAAAGAGTGGAGAATCTGGAAAAAGAGCTGGGCGACCTAAAGGAAAGGTAGGAGTACCCGCTATTTCCTGGCCATAATGCTAAATTTTCAAAGCTTTTTTCACTAGATTGAGACAATTGAAGCATCCAAGATGGACCAAAAGATGCATTGCAAAATTGATTCAACCAATGAAAACTAGATTCATAGCAATCGTACTCTTCACTGGATGGGCTCAAAACGCGCTGTCATCCCCAATTACCCCGCAGCCACTCCGAAAACTAGTTATCGAATCGGAGTATATCTTACATGCAGATGTAATTGATGTCAAGAAAGTAAACCCCCGAGTTCGTAGACATGGCGCTAAGGCTATCTTGCTGATCAAAGAAGTATTGCAGGGAAGTATGATAGAGGATACCGTCGAAGTATTCTTCAGACCTAGCATGATCTGTCCTGGTCCAGCTAGTTATGAAAAAGGCACGACTGTTTTAGCTTTTTTGGATCAGTTGGAACAGGGATATTTTACACATGCTTTGTCATACGGGTCCAAAACCTTAGACGAAAGTGCTTTTAATCTTTACAAAAAAAGAATAATAGAAATGCAGGATATAGCAGATATCAAAGATGAAGAAGAAAAATCCGCTAAAACCATTGATTGGTTAATCTCCTGTGCGATGAGACCAGAAACCCGTTGGGAAGGTGTTTTTGACCTATCTCCTCAAAGTGACTTTATTTCTTATTACGACCCGGAGAAAAATATGGTAGTCCACAATCATGAACTTACAGACAATCACAAGTCAGAGCTGATGGATGTGCTACTAAACATTGAATCTTTGACCTACAAAGATTTTATACTAGTCGATTTGGTTGCTGAAGATCACGAGGAGGAGGTCTTGCAATTCTTAGTCCGAAAACTAAAGGAAACTGAGACTAAAAGTTCTTGGTTTAGGAGGCTCTTTATCGAAAGAATAACAGAGTTATCAGGAAAAGCAAGCTTGAAACGACTTGTTAAACAAATGGGTAAGCTGCACTATACAGATGAGAACTACGAGGAAAAAGTGGCCAACCTACAAGCCCAGTTTATGGAAAGAATGTGAGGAAGTTTCCATCACTACGGCTTTTCACCATTCTTAATCTTGAGTCATATCTAGCACACACTGATGTGAACAGCTAATAGCGGCGTATTATTTTAGCAACATGAGCAAAACCAGTCGCTGTTGATTAAGGCTTTCAACATATTCAATCTTTTAGTAGCTTTTGGTGCTTTTCAGGCGCTATTCTTGGCAGCGGTGACCCTCATCAAGACCAAGAGTCTGCCTAAGATCCTTTTTTCATTCTTTTTGATCATTGAAGGGTTTACCTTTGTTGAGCGCTTGCTAGCTGAAACTAACCTCATGGTCCAGTTTCCTCACATCCTCGGCATCAGCTACCCACTTAACTTTATCAAACCTCCTATCCTGTTTTTGTTGGCGCTATCAATTACAAAACCTGTGTTCAAAATGCGTATTCGGCACCTCTGGCATACTATCCCATTTTTATTGATGTTGCTGCTGAATTTTCCCTTTTATGCATTGAGTGCGGAAGAAAAGGTCTATCAGGTCACGGCATTTATCAACTACGTTCCAGCTTACAACAGTTTCAATTTCTGGTTTTTCCTCTCCTTCTTTCTCTACATTGGAGGGTACCTCATCGTGAGTTTAAAAGTCTTGAATAACTATAGAAATCATGTAAAAAATAACAAACTCGCCAATTGGTACAGGTGGGTTTTGTATCTGTACGTCGGACTACTGGTGATTTACCTATTGTACTATGTTGTGCGGCCCACAGGCCAATTTGAGTTCCCAATGGTAAACACCGCTAACATGTTGCTCATGACATTTTTAATCCAATCTATTGCCTACAGCTTTCTTTCGGATTCCCCGGTCCTGATTCATCGTAATCCGGTACCTTGGAACAGTGAAGAGGAAGTCTCTCGTTACGGACCTCTCCTCAAGGATAAGTTTGAAAAAGATAAGGTGTTTCTCGATGACAGTCTTAGCCTTGAAAAACTCGCAAAAGCACTCGGACTACCAGTGAAGCGCACCTCCAATATGATCAATCAAAAATACGGTTGTTCTTTCAAGGAGGTGGTCAACCAATATCGGGTGGAAAATGCCAAAACATTAATGAATGGTAGTGCTGGTAAGAAATTATCCGTTACATACATCGGGTTAAAATCAGGATTCAATAATAAGGTCAGTTTTTACAGGACTTTCAAAAAATACACTGGCAAGTCCCCATCCGAATACTTTCGGGAGCGCTCAAAATAATTTTCGAAAAAATAGGTTACCAAATGGTCTTGTAACCTAGATGATCAATTCTTGCGATAAAATCGATCCCAAAAACATTTCAATATCACTAAAGATGAAGTTTGAAGGATCTATTATCATTAATCAATCAATTGACAAAGTCACTGCACTATTCAATGACCCGAAGTATCTCAAAGAGTATCAGGAAGGCTTTGTAAGGAAAGAATTAGTCAGTGGCATGGAAGGACAAAACGGAGCGATCTCAAAGATGTATTACCAACATGGAAAACGTGAGATGATCCTCAAAGAAACCGTTCGCTCAAATCAATTGCCCCATTCGTTTGAAGCATTCTATGAGCATAGGCACATGGATAACATCATGAAATGCTCTTTCATCAAATTGGATGATCATACGACGAAGTACCAAGTCGAAGTGCAATACACCCGCATCAATTGGGTACTGCCACGATTGATGGCGCTGCTATTCCCCAATATGTATAAGAAGCCAGCCCGTAGATGGATGGAAAATTTCAAGCGACTGGCAGAAAAATATGAATGATGGTTACTACTGGCAAGTGGATGCTTGCAAATGAAAGATAAAAGTAAGTTGCAATTGGATATCAACTGTAAAACTGGTTTCACCAGTAGTATTTGCTTAAATTCAGAGTAAAATACAATGGACAAATTACTCCTATATACTGGCAAGGACCTTCAGGATCTGACGATGGATGTTTGGCTCCAAAACAAAGCACAGGTCTTGCGACCCCTCGCTATCAAATGGTTTGATCAAATCAAGAGTTGCGGACATGATGTCCAGGATATCTTCCATGACGGTTATCCGATAGGTTGCGTCGATCATGCACCGTTCGCTTATGTCAATGTATTTAGCGCTCATGTAAATGTGGGCTTTTTCTATGGAGCTGATCTTGCGGATGAAAATGGCATACTAGAAGGCAATGGCAAGCGAATGCGTCATGTCAAACTGAAACCAGGATCAGAACCTGAAGACCATCACATCAGCAGCCTGATTGAAGCGTCCTATCTCGATATCAAAAAAAGACTAGATAAATGCTAAGCAACCTAAGTTGTTCCAAAAGGTCAAAATCGAATCCAGGATTCAGGTCAAGTTTGTGCTGGAATGAATACTAGCTTGTTCACCCATATTGATCTGTCATTGCTAATAGCTCGACAAAACAAACTTGTACATCGATCGAGATAGGTAGGTGTCACCTGGCTCGAGAATGGTAGTAGGAAAATGGGCCTGGTTGGGTGAGTCCGGGAAATGCTGCGTCTCCAGACAAAATGCTCCTCGAAATTCGTATGTACCATTTTTCCCTTGGATACTTCCGTCCAGAAAGTTGCCACCGTAAAACTGTAGACCTGGCTCGCTAGTAAATACTTGTAGGTTGATACCGGACTGTGACGATTGGATTGACGCGACCAGAGCCGGTGCTACACTGATACCCTTGTCCAGTACAAAGTTGTGGTCATAGCCATTGCCGTATCGGAGTTGCTCATGTGTCTCATTTACTCTTGCGCCGATGGCTATGGCCTTGGTAAAATCAAAAGGTGTGTTAATAACCTCCTCTATTTGGCCTGTCGGTATGAGCACCTCATTGACTGGAGTATATCGTGCAGCTTTGATATGAAGCACATGGCCATTGATATCACCCGATCCATCTCCATTTAGGTTGAAAAAAGCGTGATTCGTCAGGTTGAGAGGCGTGGCCTGATCTGTTGTAGCCTGATAGTCCATGACCAGCTCGTTTTCATCTGTCAACGTGTAAGTCATCTCTACTCGAAGGTTGCCAGGGAACCCTTCGTCTCCATTGGGAGAAAGAAGCACTAAGGTGATCGCTGTTTTGCTGAAGTCTCTAACCTCCCAGGGGACATTGTGATACCCACCCGGGCCACCGTGTAAACTGTTTACCCCATTGTTGGCAGCTAGTAAATACTCAGTATCATTCAACACAAATCGAGCATCAGCAATGCGATTGGCGTACCTGCCTACGACCGCCCCAAAGTAAGGTTCGCTGCTATTCAGATATTGATCCAGGCTATTGAAACCCAAAACCACGTCTACCTCTCGATCTTCTTTATCGGGCACGATCAGATGCACAATACGACTTCCGTAATTGGTCACCGTGACTTGTATCCCATTTTGGTTTTCCAATAAATACAGATCTATTGGCACACCATCCAACTCCTGCTGAAAATGCGGACGCACGCTGGCGTAGTCAAATACGGATTTTTCCTTTTGAGAATCGCAAGAGGGTAACGATATCCACAACGTCAGACTCAATCCGATTACGATAGACTTCACTCTGTAGTAAATCATGGTGTTTTAGGTTTGTTTAGTTTGTCAAAAATAGGGGACCACCTCAAAAGAATGTAGCATCTGGCAACTCTATCGTGTCAAGGAACCGTGTGGATCTCACACCCTCGCCACTGGCAACAGTAGAGATCCTTCCACTCCCAAATCGAAACGAAAAACTTCTGAGCCGATCCCCCGCCCTGGAATCACCCAGGGCTTCCATAACAGGCTGCGCCTATTGGACCAGTATGCGGTGATTAATCCTCATTGATCCTTGGCGAATTTGTATGAGATAGACTCCGGGGTCAATATCCCGAATGTCGAGCTCAATCTTTTTCTCTACTGAAGGCCTCCACCTTCTTATCTCCCTGGACATCAGGTCGTACATGACCGCTTCCGTGGATTGGCCTTCCGTACCTCCTGAGACAAAAAGCCGATCACTCGCTGGATTAGGGTAAACCCGCAAATCTTCTTGTACCCTAGGCGCGATGATCGATCCTGCCACTCTCGCAGAAGTCGTGACCCTCTCAAACTTCCAAAGCTGACAGTCTCCACCCCAGTATGTCCACTGGTGGATATTGGCCCCTGGTGAGGTAGAACATCCCGACACATCTACTGCGAGGCCGCTTGATTTATTCACCATACTGTAAAACCCATTGCCTACGGGCTGAATATTGAATTTTTGACAATCATTGCCATAAGCGTCCCATTGTTGTATGTTGGCTCCTGCTATTCCCGAGCAGCTTGGCACATCCAATACTCTACCGCTCTCCTGGGATCGCACCATAAAGTAGCCATCTCCTGTATCCTCTACACTCCATCGCTGACAGTTATTGTTGAGCCAGGTCCACTGAGCAATGTTGGTTCCGTTGCTGGTATTACATCCCGCCAGATCCATTGCCAGTCCGCTTTGCTTGGAGATGATCCGGTAAACGCCGGGTGTCATTGGCTCGTCCGTACCCAGCCAATCCAGGCGAAAGTGTTGTTGTAGGTTGCCTACATAATCGTACTGCTGGAGGTTTGCCCCGTTGTTGCTACCTCCGAACTGTATATCCAGGACTTTACCGCTTTGCTTAGACACGATTCTGTAGTAGCCGCCACCAACAGACACAAAAGACCACTTCTGACAATCGGCTCCGCTTGGCGCCCACATCTGCACGTTGGCTGCATTGGCGTTGGAGCAATTTTCAACTTCCAGGACCATTCCTCCCTGCAGAGAGGTGATAGTATAGTAACCGTCTGATGTTGCCTGGATATGCCATTTTTGGCAATCAACATTACCGTGATCCCACTGATGGACATTAGCCCCCTTTTCGACAGAGCAACCTGATACATCCAGTGGCTTGTTGCTACTTCGCACCACTATTTTGTAAATACCATTAGCAATAGGACTACCGGCGGGCAGAGCTGATTCTCCGGAAGGGGCCTGCTGCTTTAGCCCAGTACCAACAGGCACACCGAAGTTTGGCGTACCATCTACATTCCATGTAATGCGCTGAGCCCTGCTTGTCCGGCTGGCATCACAAGCGCCCCAGGCGTTGGTCGTGGCATGGTATGCAAACCAATCTTCAGACCCATCTGGTGAGGTGAAGAAAAAATGATGTCCTGGTCCGTAGGCTTGCACCGGAGCATTGGATTCAAAAACTGGATCAGGATGCTTGTACCAGTTGGCGGCATTCGTGGGATCGAGGTTATCATTCATAGACAACATCCCAAACTTGTAGTCGGGCGTCCAGCAACCATTGGCAGAATAAACTAAAAACACCTTCCCACTTTTCTTGATCACCTCAGGCCCCTCATTTACACTGCCATTATTTTCCCATGGAAGTGTAGGACTCGAAAGTAAAGTACGCCCGGGGTTGAGTGTCCACGGATTGGACATACTGGCGATGTATAGCCGCTGTGGCTTATCTATCACGGCATTGTAATCCACTCCTGACCAAAGAAAGTAATTGGTCCCGCCAAGCTCCAACACTGTCCCGTCTATGGCCCAAAGGTCATTCCATGAATCATAGATGCGACCCTTAAATGTCCAGGTGCCTGACAGGGGATCAACAGCAGTATTTTCCAATACCCAAGTGCGCATGTCGTCAGTAGATGTGGTCAGCGAAGCGCTGAAATAGATGTACCATTTATTATTGATCCGGAACATCTCAGGCGCCCAATAAAAATGAGTTGGATGCCCGGCTCCGGGAACGAAAACTACCTGAAGGGGAGCCGATTTCAGGCCCTCAAGTGTCCTGGCTCGTCGGAGGGCAATGTTGCCGTTAGTAGTACCCGAATAATAATAGTAACCATTATGATAAGTAATAAAAGGATCAGCCAGATCACTAATGGGATTGACGAAACTTTGTGCGCCCGCTTGCAGCATGAAGATCACGCCCAGGTACAACAAAGTAGCTGATCTACTCAAAAAAAAATTCATGTTATTGTGGTTTTTGGTTAATCTCTCGTCCTTTTAAGTTGAGTTTTTGTCCAAAAAACCTTGACCCTATTGCTCTCTGATAATCGAGCCTGTCACCCAATGTACCTCGGCATGCCCATCAGCAAAGTGCCGACTACCTAGAGCAATCACAGTGTTGGCGTCCAGGGCGTGTACAGCATTGAAAAATGCACCCTCATCTGGCGGCAGATCAGGAAACGGATAGCTGACGTTAGAGAAGTTTTGAGCATCGCTATCTCCTATGAGTACATACATGGTATTTTTCTTCCAGTCTGAGCCAATGTTGCGTCCTCCAGTGTCGTGACATGACAGGATGGTTTCGCCGGTAGGCAATTGGATAATGAAAGGGCCTCCTCCGAAATTGACAAGCGATTTTGGAGCTGCCAGGTATCGCTCCACCTGGTTAGCAGATTCAAACCGATTGCTTAAGCTTGAGTGCAACATCCATGGGGAATCGCGATTACCCACAGATTCAATAGCGAATACCAGCCCCTTGCCATCTCGCAGTACTATCGGTACGGGCATGCCATCCCTCATACCAGCGGTGTAAGCCACCGACCTGGGGCTACTCCATGAGATGCCATTCGTTTCTGACCTCGTCATCAATATCTCCTGCTCGATCTGATCTGATACTTGCCACCAGCGGGCCTCACTGGAGTAAAACATGAGTACGTCCCCACCGGGATGCTCCACCAAGCCAGGTTCCCAGGAGCGGCCATACGCCACTACACGTGGCCTGGACCAGGTCATACCTCGATCATCGCTGTGCATCACCTGGATATTATTGTGCTGATTATCATCAGGGTTGCCACGCCCGGTAAATGCCAGCAGGATCCTCCCACTTCGAAGCGCTAGGAGCTGTGGATTGGCAAAGCCATAGTAATCGGGATCGTCGTCGGCCATGAGTACTTCAGCATCCAACCAGGTTTGACCTCTATCAAAGCTTTTGCGTAAGTAGAGATTGTCCCAATCATTATTCTGAGGACCTCCATGATAAGTCAGAAAAAGCGTATCGCCACCTAAGCTGATCATCCTGGGATAATCCGCACCGTACACTTCATGTGATACTTTGCGCGGTGAGCCCCATTCTATGTGACCGATGGGATTTCCGGGGATTGTAGATTCGATCACCCATTGAGTGGTGTCCTCATCGGGCTCTTCCGTAGGTGGCGGCGGGGTAGGCTCATCATCCGTACCACATGCCCAAAACAAGCCAAAAGCAGTTAATAATACGATGTACCTAGCTAAATATTTCCTCATCATCATTTCTTCTCTATTTATTTTTCAAAATACGCTGCTGTACGGCCCACTGTCAGCAGCTCCCATAGCGAGGCTATCGTCCAGCCAGGAGCAAAAAGGTCATTGTAAAATCCTTTACCAAACTTGCCATAGTCCCACTGAGTATGCTGCACTACCTCGGGGTAGTAGCCTACCTTGCCGATATTGACCATGTGCCCCTCGTAAGGTAGAAGCTGTGATCGCATAGAGGAACGTATCACTTTTGAAAAGGCGCTAAAAGCCGGTTCATCAGTTTCCTTGGCCAACCAGTCCAGTATCTCGTCGAATTCGAAAATGTAAACGTCTACATGATTGTTTTCCACAGACACATTGCCCCAACCCCTGGACTGGAAACCTACATCTCCGAGCATCTGCCCTTGTGCAAAAGGGACGTCCCATGTGTAATACCAACTCAGAGCAAAATAAGAGGCTTTCTTAGCCTGGTCGATGTAGTGCTTCTTTTCTTTGCCCCTAGTCACCTGAGCCAGATAATAAAGTGAAGTGGCCACATATAGTGAAGCTTCCTTGTCTTCGCAGTTGGCATCTAGTGTGGAGGAGAAATAATCTGCCTTAGAGATCAACTCTTTCTCTTGATAGATAGCCACCTTTCTGGCCATTTCCAGATATTTCTTGTCTCCGAAATACTGGTAGG
>JAHCMJ010000009.1 GCA_019192485.1 Cyclobacteriaceae bacterium HetDA_MAG_MS6
CACAAGATTTGACAGTAGCCAACGTTTCAATGGAAGGTTTGGTGAATTGGAGTGTGACTCTGTTTGCTGGTCGTAAGCCTGTATACTCGACATACAGCCCTACTATTAAGCAAACTACCATGTTCCTTTATCCTCAAGAGGCCTTCCCGCTACCTGGAAATGAATTAGGCTATATAGTAATTGACAGAAATGGCAATACGCAACAGTAGCTTCGTTGCACTTTTATGTATACTGACTTACTGCTCTTCCGATGAGTTTCCGTCAGGTTTATACCATTATCAGATAGAGCGTCTACTCTCAGCTGGAGATAGCAGTACTTGGAGATTATCTCGCTTGTCCATTGACGGCATAGGTCAGTCTTTAGAGGGGTGTTCGGATACTACCAGTTTGTTGATTGTGTTAGTGACAGATTCGGTGGATATTTCCAGCCTCACTCCACTTTGTAATGGAACAGCTAACTATGATACCTTGTATATAGGACGGGCAAATGCTTCTACTGATGGCTTGCTATTTACTGACTCATTGAACTTTGCAAATGGTACAGTTTGGTTCCCTACAGATATTACTTCTCTACAATTTAGTCTCAGGTATACCACGAACGATCAGGAAATCGAGGCTTTATATCAAAAACCGTAGAATTCACGGATAACCAAGTCTTAATACATAATAATTCCACTTCATCGGCTTAAATAGGCCTTTCAACGAAAAAATTTCCTGGTAATTGTCTTTTGTGAGAGTTTTGTCCGCAAACCAGTAGTGGAGTTTGGATACAAACATAAATTAGATTAAAGCAAGATTTTATTGCATTCTAGTTATTGAGATTTTTATTCTAGCGTACTAAGCAACACGGCGAACATGAACATGCAAAGGGCTTCAATGCTCTTGGTCCTCCTCTTTTCATTTTTTCTAGCGAAATCTGAAGGTTCCAAGAATTTATCACCAGATAGTACCGGGACTACTACAGGTACTAACGATATTGTAGGTTTCCTATGTCATACCCAAGGCAATGGAAACGGTGGCATTACGGGCCCTTTTATGTCCCCAAGTGCCACGGCAGATGAGCGCCTGAAAGTATACATAGAAACCGATGAAACACTTTATATGGGGTTTCGTCGGATGGCGTCTACATTTAGTGGTACGATCACCTTTGGCGACCTCAATGTTATCCTTCGGGAGAGCGATGGTACATTCGTTACCTCATTTCTGATTTTGGCAGATCAGTCTTCTGTCAGTGGAGGTCTGCAAGATTATGCTTTTCAGTCACCGCAAAACGGGGTAATTGATACTTATGCGGAAGCCTTGGCAGGGCCTAGTACGGTAGTCGGTTCGTCAGGCTATAGTCCGATATCATGGACCAATAACTCGGGCCTTGGTAGCCAGGAATTTTATATACAGGTAGTTCAGTCAACTTCAGGAAGTGGGACTGTGACCTCAGAGGCCGATGGTAATGCTATCTTCGTAGAGAGTAGGTATGATCTTTGGGATATATCTGTTTACGACGGCACAACTGAGAAGCCTGGAAGGCTTTTTTGCAAGTCCTGGGGATTTACTACTACCAGTTTTGCTAACCAGTTTTCGGATGATTTTCAGCTCTTCATTAATATACCTTCTACTGTAGGAGGGTCTTCAGCGGGATTTTATGTCAAGGAACTTGATTTGGCTGGCCTGCAACCTTTCACCACCTCAGTATTTGCCAATAGTGTGGGCGCAGAGATCGCGCAAACAACAGACTTAAACGGTGACGGTAGTATTGACTTTCAAGATGCGAGGAGGTCCCAAGGCAGTAACATTGCTGATTTGGAGTATGATATTTTTATCAACAATCCAGATATTGATATTTACCCTACTACCACACTTCCAAGCGTAAATATTACAGATGCAGTTTTCTATTGCAATTCCGGAGGGACTGCAGGAGAGGGAGTGATCACCATAGAGACTAACCAATCAGGTGTGGTAGGACTGGTGCTTGATCTCGATGGCGCGGCAGGTTATGATGCAGGAGGTACGGATGTCATTATTGAAGCTACGGTAGATGCTTCCTCAGGCAGTGGCACGGCAACTATTCGATGGGATGGACTAGATGGTACTGGATCTGCCGTAGCAAGTGGCGCTACAATCAATATTACCGGTAGATTCACAGCTGGACCTCTACACGTTCCACTTTGGGACCCTGAGCAGAACGTGGTAGGCATCAACATGTTAGATGTCAGACCACAGACCAGCTTTGATCTTATCTATTGGGACGATCGCAGTACGACTTTAGACTCCTCTCCAAACGTGGAACTTACCGGTACCAATACCGGGCAACATACCTGGACAGATCCGTCAGGAACGGGAGCTGGAGGTGGAAATGCCGTATTGGTGAATACCTGGTCCTTTGGATACTTCCAGAGCAATACCCAGAATGTTGCCTTTACTTACGCTTGTGATACAGATGGCGACGGCATAAATGATGGCTCCGACTCTGACAGCGATAATGATGGTATTGCAGATGCAGTGGAGGGCAACTTTAAGAATGATACAGATGCAGATGGTATTCCTGATTATCTGGATGCGGATTTTGCAGGTTATGCAGATACCAACGCAGATGGCGTGAATGATAACTTTGACACTGACCTTGATGGTATACCTGATGCACTGGACGTCGACAGTGATAACGATGGTATTCCTGATATGGTGGAAAATGGTTTGGCCGATACCGATCTCGATGGTACTGTCGATAATGGTTCAGGGATTACTGATACCAATGATAATGGCCTGGATGATAACTACGATCCGGCCTGTGACGGAGCCACTGTTTCAGGGAATGCTACAGCCCAAACCAATACCGGGGCGACCAATCCCGCCAACGCCTTGGGAAATACCCCTGGGACATTTGCTGAGATAGCCTCAGGGGATATCTTGACATTAGACATAGGACAAATAGTGCCCTCCGGTGTTACGATAGTACTTTCGTTAAATGATGGTGCTGCTGGAATAAATGCTACTGCTAATGTATCACAGTCCGAAGATGGAACGAATTTTACAAACGTTCAAGGATATACCGCCACCACGGGTGTCGATACAGCTCCATTTGGCCCTGAAGATTTTAACTATGTGCTAACAGCTGATGCTCGGTACATTAGGTTAGTCGAGGCTAGTGGCGCTAATCGTCCGGTTGATGTGCATATGCTGTCTTTCAGCTATACAAATTGCAGTGGGGGTTCGGCAGTTGCTATCGTAGATACTGACTCGGACGCCATTTCTAACTATCTAGACCTCGATTCTGATAATGATGGAATCGTAGATGTTTTGGAAGTGGGAGGAACAGTTGCAGCTACTTCAGGACAAATCAATGGATTTACGGATTCAAATGGCAACGGTCTGAATGATGCTCAAGAAAGTGTAGCCCTAAGCTTGACGAATACAGATGGTGATGGCTCACTTGCCGACTACCTCGATATCGATAGCGACAATGATGGCATTCTGGACAACATTGAGGCCCAAGCCAGTAATGCTGTCATTACTATTGCCGCAGGGGATACCGATTCAGATGGACTCTTGGATGTATATGACCCCAATAATGGAGGGATTCTTTTGATACCCGTAGATACAGATACAGACGGCGCAGATGACTACCTCGATACAGATGCAGATGGGGATGGTGTGGCTGATCTTATTGAAGGTTGGGATAGTGATTTCAATGGGTTTAATGACCTGGAATCTACCACTAATGACAATGACTTATCAGACGAAACAGGCTATAATGTTGATGCTGATACAGACGGACTTTGGGACATCTATGAGTCCTCGACAGCACCAGTTCAAAACACTGATGGCGCAGGCTTGTCCGATTGGCAGGATACCGATGACGATGATGACGGTAGTCTGACCTCGGGTGAGGATGTAAATAGCAACAATAATTGGACTGATGACAAAACACAAGGTCAAGGTGCCGGTTCTCCGCTACCAGATTATTTATATCGTGGAGACTATGATGGGGATGCTATTGCTGATGGCAATGATGCAGACTCAGACAATGATGGGCTTACTGATGCTACCGAGGACAATGGCGAATCGATCGACCCAAGTGGCGATGAAGACAACGATGGTATTGCGAACTATCGGGATACGGATGATACCGGGGTAACAGACAACATTGTAGAGGTCGATT
Organism: Cyclobacteriaceae bacterium HetDA_MAG_MS6; assembly: GCA_019192485.1. Classification (GTDB taxonomy): domain Bacteria; phylum Bacteroidota; class Bacteroidia; order Cytophagales; family Cyclobacteriaceae; genus MS6. The sequence continues at coordinate 4,154 of JAHCMJ010000009.1, forward strand.
CCAATAGTGATGGTGTTTGGGATAACTACGATAGCGACTTAGATGGAATTCCAGATTTTCTGGATTTAGATTCGGATGGCGATGGTATTTGGGATGCAGTGGAAGCAAATGGAGGAGCTGTGCCCTTTGGTTTGAATGAGACAACAGGCCAGTTTGAGTTACAAGACCCTGACAATGATGGTTTGATGAATTATGTAGATACTGATGATGTTTCAAGTAGCAACCCTACTTCCGACCTAAGTAATCCTGATTCCGATGGCGATGGCTTAAGCGATTATCAAGATATCGACAGCGATGGTGATGGTATACCTGATAACATTGAGGCACAGCTTACAACTACCTACGTAGCCCCGGCGAACAATGATGCAGATGGAGATGGTATAGATGATAGCTACGATCCCGGCAGCGGGGGTACTAAACTTGACCCTGTTAACTCAGATACACAAGATTTTCAAGACTACCGCGATACGGACAGCGACAATGACAATGTTGAAGACATCGTCGAGGGCTGGGATCAGGATGCCAATGGTCGTGGAGACTGGGATGACGATCTTGATGGCAACCAAGACGAGGCTGACCTCGCTACTGATAGCGATGGTGATGGACTTGCAGACGCATTTGATAATGTCGCACTAGGAACTACCGGCAACGAAGCAGGCTCAGCTGCTACTAGGCAGAATACTGATGGTATCGATTTTCCAGATTGGAGAGATGATAATGATGACAATGATGCTGCTAATACGATCGATGAGGACAATAATAGTGACGGTATCTACTGGAATGACCAAACCGGCGGACAATCGGGGTCTATCCCGGACTACTTATACAATGGTGATTTTGACAGAGATCTAATAGCCGACACACCTGATACGGATTCAGACAACGATGGTATCCCAGATATTGATGAGGACAATGGTGAAAGTGTGGATCCTAGCGGAGACATAGATGGAGATGGCATCCCCAATTTTAGGGATGATGACGATCCCGGTGTCTTGAATAACATTGTGGAGGTAGACTCCAATGGCGATGGCGTATGGGATAACTACGACTCTGACCTGGATGGTCTTCCTGACTTCCGGGACCGTGACTCAGACAATGATGGTATCGCCGATCTGGTGGAAGCAGGAGGTGTTGAGTCAGATGGTGATGGTGTTGTCGATGGACTAACTGATACCGATAGCGATGGAATTCCCGATAATGTGGATGTTGACCAGACTGGAGGTAACGACTCTGATAGCGATGGCATAGATGATTTGTTTGATTTTAGCGTAGCTGGTGGGACAGATACTGATGGTGATGATATCATTGATTCGGCAGATCTCGATCGAGATGGAGATGGGCTGGTCAATACTTATGATGCCGATCCTGATGACAATGGCGTGGTTACCACTACATTGTCATTACCAGATTCGGATGGAGACGGACTAGCCAATATGGTTGATTTGGATTCAGACAATGATGGTATTCCTGATATCATTGAAGCAGGAGGTGTAGATTCCAATGGAGATGGCCAGGTAGATATTGCCACTGACACCGATCTTGACGGTATGTCAGATGTAGTGGATACCGATAATGGAGGGACCGCTTTGGCCATACCTGACACAGATGTGGATGGTATTGCAGACTACCTCGATGTGGATAGTGACAATGATGGGATAACCGATACCGTCGAAAATGGAGGAGAAGATACCAACAATGACGGATTGATTGATGGAAACAGCTCGGATACAGATGGTGATGGATTGGCAAATGTTGTCGATCCAGACAACGGAGGTACACCGATTGCTAATGTGGATACAGACAATGATGGCATTGCCGATTTCAGAGATTTGGATGTAGATAACGACGGATACCCTGATATTCTGGAAGCTGGCGGTTCTGACAGTGATAATGACGGAATAGTAAATACTACCCTCAATTCAGATCCTTTGGATGATGCCATTCCTGATAATGTCGATGTAGACTACTCTGGCACAAATGGTGGAAGCGGCATTGATTCTGACGGAGATGAAATTGATAATTCCTTCGATGTAGATCAGACTGGCGGTATTGATACTGATGGCGATGGTATTGATGATACGTATGATACCGATGTAGATGGTAACGGTTATGACGATGCAGTGGAAGCAACTCCATATGGACAGGAAGATAAAGAAGGAGACGGCAACAAGGATTTTAGAGACATAGATTCCGATGGCGATGGCATTGCAGACGTTGTGGAATTTGGCGAGACCGTCAATGCCGCAAATGCTCAAATTGACGGATTTACAGATAGTAATAGAAACGGGTGGAATGATGCCCAGGAATCTACACCCATAACACCACCAAACACTGATGGTGACGCATTGGCAAACTATAGGGATATAGACTCCGATAATGATGGTATCCCTGACAATATTGAAAGTCAGACCGCTACAACCTACGCAGCAATATCTAACAATGATACGGATGCGGATGGATTGGACGATGTTTACGATCCTGATAATGGCGGGAGTATCATAACACCTCGCGATACCGATGGTACTGGAAATGATGATTATCTGGATACGGATGCAGATGATGATACGGTACCTGACAATATTGAGGGAGACAATGACGATCTAAATCAATACGCAGATTGGGATACCGATAATGATAACGTGATCACCGATGAAGTAGGCTATAATATCGATACCGACGCCGATGGGTTATGGGATGTCTTTGATAACAACAGTAGTACGACAAGTGTCAACGTTACTGGTTCCAATTCTGACGGACAAGACACTGATTCAGATGGTTCATGGGACTTTCAAGATAATGATGACGATGGAGATGGTTTGCTGACAAGCTCTCAGGGTGGTGGCAATGAAGATTCTGACTCAGATGGGGATCCTACAAATGATTTTGATGACGATGATACCAACACCATACCGAATTACCTATATGGTACTGATGATGGAGATGGAGATAGTGTGGCAGATGACGTTGATTTGGATTCGGATAACGATGGGTTAGTTGATACCAGCGAGGATGGTGGTACCGGGATAGACCCAAGTGGAGATATTGACGGTGACCAGATACCAAATGGTCGTGATGCTGATATGGACGGCGACGGAATAGCCAACATTAGCGATTCTGATGCAAATGGAGATAGTACACCTGACTCATTCACATTGACTGATTCTAATAATGATGGTATTGCGGATCAATTTGATAAAGACTTGGATGGCGTCCCTGACTACCAAGATTTGGATAGTGATAATGACGGTATTACAGACCTGTTGGAATTTGGTCTAACTGACAGCAACCAAGACGGAACCTTAGATGAAGGTGCAGGATTGACGGATTCGAATGGTAATGGTCTTGCTGATTCTGCAGACCCGGCATGCGACGGCGCAAGTGGTTCCGGGAATGCGACTGCCCAAACTAACACAGGTGCAACGAACCCTGCTAATGCCATAGGGAATACTCCAGGAACCTTTGCCGAGATTGCCAACAGTGCCGTATTGACGCTGGATATGGGTGAGGTTGTTCCGTCGGGCAATACTATTGTTTTATCACTAAATGATGGAGCAGCTGGGATCAATGCCATAGCCGATGTTTCTCAGTCTGAGGATGGGACCAGCTTTACAAATGTGCAACGATATACGGCTACGACCGGAGTCGATACCGCGCCAATTGGACCTGAAAATTTCAATTACGTTTTGACTTCAGATGCTCGTTATATAAGGCTTACTGAAGCCAGCGGGGCTAACAGACCAGTAGATGTGCACTTGCTATCGTTTAGTTATACCAACTGTAGCGGAGGGACAGCAGTTACTATTTCAGATACTGATGCCGATGGTATTGCCAATCATCTGGACCTGGATTCTGATAATGATGGTATCACAGACAATCGTGAAGCACAGACCACTGCAAGCTATATTGCGCCGGCTGCCGGCGACACCGATGGAGATGGTATTCTCGATGTGTACGATGCTAACAATTGAGGTACCGCTATAACACCGATCAACTCAGGTGGGCTAGCAGCTCTAGACTACCTCGATATGGATAGTGACGGTGATGGTGTAGACGATAACATTGAGGCCTTTGATAGTGATCAAGATGGTTTTGCTTCGTGGGATACGGACGGAGACAACCTCATTACTGACGAAATAGGTTACAATGTCGATAGCGACAATGATGGTATTTGGCTAATCTATGACAATTCCAATGGACTGGGGACAATAGCCAATATCAATGGGGCCAACAATACTAGACAAGATACGGACGCAGATAGTGCTGAAGACTGGAGAGATAATGATGATGACGGAGATGGCCTTCTGACCAGCTCACAGGGATCAGGCAATGAAGATGCCGACTCCAATGGAGATCCAGGCAACGATTTTACGCAGGGAGGTGGATCTACGCCTAACTACCTTTTCAACCCTGATGTCGACGGTGATGGTGTAGCAGATCAAACAGATGGAGACTCAGATAATGATGGTATTCTAAACACGGATGAATACGCTGGTGCTACCTATGCCTCTGGCGGCAGCCCTTTCGATGACAATGATGGTGACGGCATTTACAACTACCTGGATACAAATGATGCTGGCAATACTTCATTCTCCGATAGCAATGGTGATGGAGTAGATGATCAGGTAGATCAGGATCGAGATGGAGTTCCCAACTTTTTCGATTTGGATTCCGATAACGATGGTATCCTGGATGCTATCGAAGCCAATGACGGGCTTGTACCATCAATCGGATCATTCAACACTACCTCAGGTAGATTTGAAGGCACGGATACCACACCTAATGATGGAGTTGTCGATGCAGTAGCTGCTGCTCCTTTGGCAAAAGGAAATCAGGATGGTGGTAGTCTTGACGACTATCTGGATCTTGACTCGGATAATGATGGTATTACTGACTACATAGAAGCTCAGGTGACGTCGCCGTTTATCGCTGTTTCTGGTAACGATACAGACGGTGATGGGCTGGATGATGTCTATGATGCCAACAATGGAGGAACAGGAATAACACCTCAAAATACGGATGGCACAGATGAGCCTGACTACAGAGATATCGACAGCGATAATGATACCAATAATCCTGGAGTAGATATTGTGGGCGACATCATTGAAGGATGGGATGCCAATAGAAATGGGTTTAGTGATCTTGATAGTGATCTTGATACCCTACTCACTGACGAATCAGGGTATAATACTGATACTGATGGAGACGGACTTTGGGATCTTTTCGATAATTTCTCAGGTTTCGGAGCTAATAATATCATGGGTTCCGCAGCTGACTTACAGGACACAGATGGAGATGGTACATTGGACTATAGAGATGTGGATGATGATGCCGATAACATATCAACTGCTACTGAAGACGTAAATGGTGACGGTAAGTGGACCAATGATAAAGTGCAGGGTGGCGGAGCTACACCGGATTACCTTTTCTTTAATGACTCAGATAATGATAGGATCGCTGACGGACAAGATAATGATGGCGATAATGATGGTATTCCTGACGATGACGAATATGACAATACCAGTTTTCGTGATCCATTTGGAGATCAGGATGGTGACGGAGTCTTTAACTACAATGATGCAGATGATCCCACTGATTTAGTTGGAGGAGCATTGACAGATAGTAATAACGATGGTATTTGGGACGCCTACGACTGGGATTTGGATGGAGTGCCTAACTTCTTCGACTTAGATACCGACAATGATGGTATTCCTGATATTATAGAAGCAGGTGGGGTCGACGCAAATGACGATGCGATCATAGACGGTATTACTGACAGTGACAATGACGGATTGTTTGACAATGTAGATGTGAATGTCACAGGAGGGGCAGATGTCGATGGAGATGGCATTGATGATAGTTTTGACTTCAGCGTTTCTGGCGGTATCGACTCTGACGGAGATGATATCATCGATGGAGCCGATTTAGATAGAGATGGTGATGGCGTGATCAATACTTATGACAGCGATCCTAATAATAATGCCATTACTACTACCACTTTGGCTAACCCTAATACTGACGGAGATGGCCTGAGAGATGTTTTTGACTATGACTCAGACAATGATGGTATTGTCGACTTGGTAGAAGCAGGAGGGTCTGATGCCGACGGAGATGGTATCCTCGATTCATTTGGCGATACAGATGGAGATGGCTGGGGCAATGCTGTTGATTCGGACAATGGAGGAACAGCTCATGCACTACCTAATACCGATGGTACCGGATCGAGCAACTACCTGGATACGGATTCCGAAGACGATGGTACACCTGATTGGAACGAAGGATTTGATGATAACGAAAACCTTAATCATATCGATGACTATACTGCTAGAGCGGATGCCTATGAATCGGCAAACAGTAGCATTGGACATTACCCATCAGGTACGGATACCAATACCAATAGCATACCTGACTTTCTTGATGATGTAGACTCTGATGGGTTGCCAAATTTCCTAGACCCTGTTAACAATGACTCTTACTATAGAGATACAGATGGTGATGGTATTGTAGATCTGTTTGACGTTGACCAGAATGGTAACTTCTATGGGAATGTTAGCGGTATCCCGGATAATGATTCAGATGGAAATGCAAATGTCATTGATGGTACAGATATTCCTTTGCCGCTAGACTTCCTTTCTTTCGATGCCACCTTTGAAGATGGTCAGGTATCGTTGGACTGGACAACAACGAATGAAGTTGATGTAAGTCATTTCGAAGTTGAAAGAAGTGTAGATGGCCAAAGGTTTGATGTACTGGGACGAGTTGAGGCATTTAATATCAAAGATGGAGTCAACCGCTATGGCTTTTCAGATGGCAGTCCTGTAAATGGCTTTAACTATTACCGTTTATTGCAGGTAGATTTTGATGGTGCTAGTGAGTATTCAGAGATTAAAATAGCAGTAGCATCTTACGACAAGCTCGAGATCAACATATATCCGAACCCAACACAGCGGATGTTTGTAGTAGAGGGTAACTTCCCATTTGACTCTTCGAGATATGACTTGATCAATATGGGAGGCAAAATTGTCCGGGCAGCTACTATTGAGGGTACGAGCAGAACACTGGAAATAGATATGGGAGGCCTTCCTGGAGGTGTTTATCAATTGATTATCACCTCACCCGCGGGAAGTCAGATGTTCAAGATCATCAAAAGGTAGCCTTAAAACTTATTGATAATGTTAACGAAATGGCAGGCCATAAGGCCTGCCGTTTCTGTTCTAAGCGTTTGATTCCCCAAGCTAATCGGGGTCATTCCTGACATTCTGGATGTTTCGATTTCCTCTTTGGTGAAATCACCTTCTGGTCCGACGAGTATTACTACTCGCCCTTTAGGCTTCAAGCTTGACATCAAATAGGTCGTATCTTCCTCCAGATGTGCGACGTACCCTTGGTCAAATGACAGGTTGCTCAGGAAATCTTTGAGAGTAGTTAGTGGATTTAATATCACTTTTTTACTTCCCTTGGACTGCTTGAGGGCGCTAATGGCCTTTTTCTCTAATCTTTCCATTCTGAGGTGACTTCTGTCCGAATTGGCGGTTTTTATGAAGCTGACCTGATCGCAACCTATCTCGCCAAGTTTCTCTACCATCCATTCCATCCGATCCAGATTCTTGGTAGGAGCAATAGCCAAGTGCAGGTGAAAGGACTTTTCTGGAGAAGGCAGTTTTTCGATTACACTAAAGTGACAATCGCGCTTATTGACCTCAGTAATTTTAGCAAGTACCTTTAGCCCTTTGCCATCTGTTACCTGGATTAAGTCCTCTGGCCCCAGTCGCAGGACAAGCATACAGTGCCGGGCTTCGTCATGATCCAACTTGAAGGTATTTTCAGCTAGAAGGGGCTGATAAAATAAGTGTTTCGATGTTTCTTTGATACTTGAAAAGTTTAGTTATCATTTTTTAGCTGAATCCATATGGCTCATCTTAGATTCAATGCGCTCAATTTAGTTCAAACCAGGAAAAAAGTAGAGGTTGTTTCACCTTCCGATAAAATTTCAGATTATTTCGGTGAGCTTGCTTTTGGGTTGGAGCAGATGGAAAAAACGCTTTCGCCGGAAGTATTTGAAAAGGTTAAGCACGCGATCAGGAAGCGAAAGAGGATCGATCCCGATACCGCAGATGCAGTTGCAGCTGCAGTCCGCAACTGGGCTATGTCCAAGCAGGTCTCTCACTATACACATTGGTTTCAGCCACTCACAGGAGCAACTGCCGAGAAGCATGATGCTTTCTTCGATCCAAGTAAAGGGATTGAGAGATTAAAAGGAGGTGAATTGGTTCAGCAAGAACCCGACGCATCATCCTTTCCTAGCGGCGGCATCAGAAGTACATTTGAAGCTCGCGGCTATACGGCATGGGATCCATCTTCACCGATGTTCGTATACGGTAGTACGCTTTGTATCCCGACTATTTTTGTTTCATTTACTAGTGAGGCATTGGACTATAAAGCCCCTTTGCTAAAGGCCCTTGATGCTATCGACAAGGCAGCTACTCGGGTCTGCAAGGTATTTGATCGCAATATTACCAAGGTAAATGCGACACTAGGTTGGGAACAAGAATACTTCGTCATCGACAAGGCATTGCATGACGCAAGGCCAGATCTGGTCTTAGCAGGTAGGACGGTTTTTGGTCACAACCCGGCAAGAGGCCAGCAATTGGATGATCATTACTTTGGGTCTATTCCACCTAGAGTCTATGACTTTATGAAGGACTTTGAGATCCACGCACATCGGCTGGGCATTCCCCTGAGAACCAGGCACAATGAAGTAGCACCTTCGCAGTTTGAGGTAGCACCTATGTTTGATCTCGTGAATGTTGCTACTGATCAAAATCAATTGGTTAAGGACATCATGGAACGTGTTTCCCAGAAACATGATCTCAAAGTGCTTTTTCATGAAAAGCCCTTTGCTGGCCTGAATGGAAACGGTAAACACAACAACTGGTCGCTATCAACCGAAACAGGTATCAATCTGCTGCAACCTACAAGTAGTGCCAGAGACAACCTTATGTTCCTCACCTTTTTCGTGGTGACGATCAAAGCAGTCTATGAATATGCTGATCTACTTCGGGCCGGTATTGCATCTGACGGCAATGATTTTCGTTTAGGAGCTAATGAGGCTCCTCCTGCTATTATCTCGGTGTTTATCGGTTCTACGTTGACAAAGGTTCTTGATGAGTTAGAATCCAATGGCAACCTCGCTATTGAGAAGGGAGACAATATCTATATGAAGCTGGGTATCGATCAGATACCTGAAATTATCTTGGATAATACAGACCGGAACAGGACATCCCCTTTTGCATTTACCGGCAATAAGTTCGAACTACGTGCCGTAGGTAGTGATACCAATGTGTCAAATCCCATGATGGTACTGAATCTCATTGTCGCCAATCAACTGGATGATTTTCATAAAAAAGTTGACAAGCAAATTGAAAAAGGAGAGGACAGACGCTTGGCTACTGTAGATGTGCTGCGCAACTATATCAAAACCTCCAAAAGTATCCGATTTGAGGGGGATGGTTATTCAGAGGAATGGCTCAAAGAGGCAAAAAAAAGAGGACTTTCCAATGTGACGGATACGCCACGGGCCCTTGACTTTTTCAAATCTGACAAGGCCATAAAACTCTTTGAAAAATATAAAGTACTAAATAGGAAGGAAATAGAGGCCAGACATGAGATCATGCTGGAAAACTACATCATGAAAGTACAGATAGAAAGCAGGGTGATTGGAGATCTGGCCATCAATCATATCATCCCTACTTCCATCTCTTACCAAAACAAACTGATCCAAAATGCAAATGGGCTGAACAACCTTGGTATTGATGCCAAAGAGATATTGAAAAATATCAAGTTGATATCAGGCTATATCAATGATATTGGGCGTTTTGTCAACCAAATGACCGAGGAACGCAAACGAATCAACAAAATACAGGATACCCGAGAACGAGCGATTGCGTACTGCGATGATGTGCGAAACAAGTACTTTGAAAAGATTCGATACGCAGTAGATAAACTGGAACTATTGGTTGATGATGAGGATTGGCCGCTTGTCAAGTATCGTGAAATGCTATTTTTAAGATAAAGGACAGTTCCTCGGCGTTATTGCTGAGAGTCTCCTCCAGAGGTCGAGCCATTTCCTCCAGCCACATTTTCCAAATTTCGTTCCATTAGCCGGCGAAAGCGTTTCCGATCCGACTCAGATAAGTTGAAATACTGGGTTTGAGATTCAGATAGATTATTGAGCTGAGCTGCTAGTTGGTTAAAGGTTTCGTCGCCTAATTCACTTTTGATCTCTTCTACATTGCGTAAAGCATCATTTTGGCTGGATCTAGCTTGTAAGATTTTATTGGTGGTCTGATGAGACAATCCAAGGATCAACGATAACTCACCAGCTTCTACTGATTGGATAAAAGCGGGGATGCAGTCATCATAGCACTCCGTTTTCAATGGGAACTTGCAAGGAAGGCACTGACCATAGGCCTGATTTGAGATGATCAGGACTAGCAGTATGCCCGGAATTGAGATTATATTTTTCATTGTTCTTCGGTGATAAATTTTTTAGCTGTAATCCAAAATGTAAGATAAATGCCAAGCCAGGCACCAAAAAAAATGAAGCCTGTTAAAAGTTTTTCCGATTGACTTGCATAAAGCGTATTTAATTGAAGTACAGTAGCTTTCAAATTTTCGTAGCTAGGTTGGAGCTTGGCACCAATACCGAAACCACTCAATTCTTGAAAAACAAAAAGTGATTGCCCGAGATAGATCCATCCTGGTATGAATAGTAGATAAATCAATCGACCATAGAGGTTGAGCGGGCGATTGTAAGAGTTGGAAATGATCGTAAGAATAGATCCACCAATAACTGCCAGAGACCAGGAAACCATCACCTCTGATGAACGGATAATCTCATCAATGGCGGCTGAGAGTTGTTCAATTCTATCTAAATCTTCCAAAGCTTTCTTAATATCATACCAATATAGGCAATAAAGTAAGCAATTCCTTAACTTGAGAAGTTTCTGAGCAGTTTGTAACTATTTGGAGCCACTCAAGTATTTCTTAAAACCTACTTCAAATAGTGGACGTCATGTATTCATTAGATCACAGACTCAACCTATGTTAAGAAATTACCTATCAATCGCCTGGAGAAATTTGTTAAGAAATCAGGTTTTTTCCCTTCTTAACATTTCAGGATTATCCATTGGTATCGCTGCTTTTTGGATGATCCTTCACTACGTGTTTTTTGAACGGAGTTATGAGCGCTTCATGGACCATGGTGAAAATATCTATCGGGTGCAGCTGGATGTACATCGGAATCAACAGCTAGTATACCAAAGCTCGGAAAATTATGCAGGGGTAGGTGAAGCTTTGAAAAAGGAGCTTCCTGAGGTGATTGAATTCGGTAGATTCTACAACATGGGATCCAAAAATCAAGTCAATATTACCTGGTATGATGCGCCTGTCGATCCAGTGACCTTGAAGCAAAAGAGGTTCCTGTATGCAGATGAAACGGTCTTGGATTTATTTTCTTATCAGGTGAATAGAGGTGAGTCATCAACGGCATTGAAGGAGCCGTTTACCATAGCAATATCAGAGCGAATGGCCCAAAAATATTTCAAGGGAGCCGATCCGATTGGGAAGTTTTTGAGACTGGAAGATGATGATTTTAATAACGAACTGTGCAAGGTAACCGCAGTTTTTCAGGATTCGCCACCTAATACACATTTGAAGTTCGATGTCTTGATCTCATTTAGCACACTCTACAGTCGTGACGATGGAGAAGGTTGGGCTATTCCAAGGTATAAAACTGGCTGGGGTCGAAAAGATTATTATACCTATGTTCTCTTAAGAGCAGGCACCGATCCAAAGGAGGTAGAGCGAAAACTTCCGGCCATTGTAGAGAAGTACAAACCGGAATTAGCCGAGCGTGGAGATGAGGACGTATTGAGGTTACAACCTGTCAAAGATATTCACCTGACCTCCAGGCTTACCGATGAAGCAGAGGTAAATGGTGATGGTGAGGCGGTTTTGTATCTGTCTATAATAGCAATCTTCATCATTGTCATAGCCTGGATCAACTATATCAATCTGGGGACAGCCAAGGCTATAGATCGGGCAAAAGAAGTGGGTTTGAGGAAGGTGCTAGGCTCCAGAAGAGGGCAGCTGATGGTTCAGTTTCTGTTAGAGTCTTTAATGATCAAGGCCATGGCCATATTGGTGGCGGCTGTTTTGGTTCTGCTATTTATGCCACTTTTTAATCAAATAGGAGGGACACCCAGTTCTCATTTGATCTGGACACAACCATGGTTTTGGATTTCGATGGTCCTACTGCTGGTGGTTGGCGGATTGGTCTCAGGGATTTATCCTTCCCTGGTACTCTCATCTTACAAACCCATCACAGTCCTTAGAGGTAAACTCAAAACGTCATTAGAAGGTATCAGTCTTCGTCGTGCTTTGGTTACGTTACAATTTGCCGTATCTGTTGGGTTGATCATTGGTACTGGGATCGTCTATCAGCAGATGGCCTACATGCAGGAAAGAGACCTGGGTTTTGATCCTGAGCAGATAGTGGTTGTAACCAGGCCCGCAGTACGGGATACCTCCAATGAAGTGGCGGGTAGAAATTTTGATTCATTCAAAAATGGTCTGAAAAACCAATCTGATATTGTGGAGGTGGGGACTTCGCTCGCTTTGCCAGGAAAGAAACTCCGTTTCAAAACTCCGGTAAGATCCAAGGGTATGGCTCCATCAGAGGCACTTTCTTTTGCGATTTCAATGATGGATTATGAGTTCATGGACCTTATGGCAATGGAACTGGTGGCAGGGCGTAACTTTTCACGAGATTTCACAAACGATGAAGACACCTCGGTGCTGGTTAATGAAACCGCAGCAATCGCCCTGGGTTTTGAGCAAGCTGAAGATGCCATTGGTGAAAACATCACGTTTGACCAGTGGGAGTGGCAGCCTAAAATCATCGGAGTAGTTAAGGACTTTCATCAGGAGTCCTTACAGGAACCCATTGTACCTATTTCCTTCGCTTTAGGTAGTTGGTGGCTTGAGTACTATATGATCAAGATCAAAACGAATGATGTTGATTACACCATGGATAAGATCGAAAAACAATGGCATGCCTCTTTCGCCGGAAATCCTTTTGATTACTTGTTTTTAGATGAATATTTCAATAGCTACTATCAGGCCGAGCAACGATTTCAGCACTTGTTTACGGTGTTTTCAGTATTAGCGATTTTCATTGGAGTTTTGGGACTGTTTGGATTGTCACTATTCAGCACAGTACAGCGAGCTAAAGAGATTGGTATTAGAAAGGTTCTTGGTGCTAGCATAGCCAATGTAGTAGGACTCTTACTTAGTGATATCGTCAAACTATTGCTTTTTGCCAATCTGGTGGCGTGGCCTCTTGCATACTATTTCATGAAAGGTTGGCTAGAGAATTATCCGTATGCTACAGAGATCAGTTGGTTTCTATTTGTCGGGGCTGGTTTGACTGTTATACTTGTGGCCTTTGCGACAGTTGCCTTTCAAACTATAAGATCCGCTCGGGCAAATCCTGTTGAATCTCTAAAATACGAATGAGCTAATTGATACAGTGCTTGACCTGATATCGCTGAGTAAGCTGACTGCCAAAATTGACGGCCTTTTCAAAGTCCATGCAGCCTTCCTCGGTGCGACCTATTCTAACGCGAGCCAGCCCGCGATTGTGATGGGCCATGTAGTTGCCAATATCAGTTTGTAGTACCTGAGAGTAGTCCTGTTCTGCCTGTTGGTATTTGCGTAATCCCATATAGCAATTGGCTCGATTATAGAGACATTTCAGCTCATCAATTGGAATCTCGGTGCTATCTCGATAATCCAAGGCTGCAGTATAATACTCGATTCCACTCGCATAATCTTTTATTTGGTAGGCAATGTTGCCCGCTAATACAAAATAATCGGATTGGAAGGGTTCCAATTGCAATGATCTCTTGATCTTTTCCAGAGCTGGTTGATATTGCTTGAGCTTATAGTGAGCAAATGCCGATGCATAACTGAAATCACTATTTCCTTTATTCATAGCCATAGCCTGGTCGAGGAAACCAATAGCTTTTTCATAGTTACCTTCGTCAATAAGCAAAGTGCACTCGTTGTATAAAGACATGCTTTTGTTGTACAGCTCTTCACTTATGACCGATTCCTGACCAAATACAAATGGGATGTTGACCAGAATTAATGAGAAAAAAAGTAAGGCTTTCATGGGTATCCTTTGTTTGTGGTTGAAAAGGTCTTGCAACAGTGAGTGATTCCAAAGCCAATTCAAAGCTGCTATTTCTTCAGGATAAAAAAAACTTGAGAGTAGTGATAAGGAAATAGAGGTGTTGATCTGGAAAAATCTGTGATAGAAAGGAATGCTCATCACCCTGGTTCACAGAGACTTGCCAGGCAATTGCCCGAAATCTTTTTGGACTGTATTCCTAATGCAACTCAGGACTATTTGGTGGAGAACCAATCACCTCATCTTCTGGGATGCTCTTTCCTGGGGGTAAGTAGATAGTGCGCCTAAGAGGACTCCTCCATCACCATGATGTCACATCTAAATGGAAAAAAGTACGTTAGTGCGATCGAAAGGTTTCCAGGACCGGATATCAGTTGAATGACCGTCGAAGCAATACTTTGCGCAACGTCATAACTATTTTGATCTGTTCATCGTTTGGGAGGTGTAATGCGAAATATAGCGCTTATTTCTTTTTTCTTGATTGCACTTTCTTCTTGTATGAGTTTCACCATATCTGAGGAGAAGGTGAAGAAAGAATTTGAAGGATTAAACTGGATGCCAGAGCTGCGTTACGACACCATCGGCGAGCGTATTATACACTACGCAGAGGTTGTTCAGGGAAAAGATTGTCTGGTTGTTTTTGTTCACGGGTCTCCAGGTTCATGGAGTGCCTTCATGGAGTACATGAAGAGCGACTCATTACTCGCTAATGTAGATATGATATCCATAGATCGACCGGGTTTTGGGCTATCCGATAGGGGATGGCCAGAACCATCCATGAAAAAACAGGCCTATTTGCTACAGGAGGTCATCAATTCTTATCCTCATCAAGACAAGATTTTAGTAGGGCACTCTCTTGGCGGTCCGGTAATTGCGAGGATGGCTATGGACTATCCGGATCTGGTAAGTGGGCTGATACTTTTGGCGCCATCTATAGATCCCGAAATGGAAAAAGGCGAATGGTACCGCTCTTGGATGCAGACCAAAGTGATTGGAGCTTTAACACCCGAAGACTTCTGGGTCTCTAATGAGGAGATTGTACCTCTCAAAGCGGAGCTGGAAGAAATGCTACCATTGTGGAAGCAGATCATAGCTCCGGCTATCGTCGTACAGGGGACAAAGGACATGCTGGTGCCTAAGGAGAACGCAGATTTTGCACAAGAAGTGATAGCTGATTCATTAATAGAGGTGCGACTATTGGAAGGAGCCAATCATTTCATACCTTGGTCGCATGACTATGAGGTAGCAAAGGCTATTCAGGATATGTATACTGCTATGGAGGAGAATGATTAGTTTTGACTCATGCGAAATGTATTGATATTATTGATGCTTGCGGCAGGATCTCATGGGCTTTCGCAGGGACACAAAATTGATTTCAAGCTTAATGGTTTGCAGGATTCGGTTGTGTATATCGGGTACCATCTTGGCGAGAATCAATTTGTTCATGACACGCTGGAAGTAATAGATCAGCAATTTAGCCTGGAAGGGGAGGAGCCGATAGTTCCCGGATTGTATTTTATATACACACCAAAAGCATATGTGGAGTTCATTGTGAATGAGCAGCACTTTCAGCTAGAAGCAACACTGGGCAAAAGCTATGAGGAGTTTCAGGTTGCTAACTCAAGAGAAAACGAGCTTTTCAAAACATTTCAGGTGAAGATGGTAACATTACAACGTGAACAGCTGACTCTTCAGGAGAAACTAAAGGACGCTACTAAGGTAGATTCTATTGAGGTGCAAGCAAAACTGGTCGGTTTGGCGGCCGAGTCCAAGACATTTCGAGATGATCTAATTGCGCAAAATGAAGGAACTTTTCTAGCTTCATTTCTGAAAATGATGGATAATGTCAAAGTTCCACTATTTGCAGATATTCCAGATGGACCTGATCGAGAGCTTGCTCGATATCAGTATTATAGAGCTCATTATTTTGATATCATCGACCTGGAACAGGACGGTCTGCACCGTACACCACTGATGCAGCGGAAAATTATGACATATTTGGATCAGGTGATACCGCAGCATCCGGACACCATTGCTTTAGAGATTGATAAGTTCATTTCTAGTTTACGTAGCAACCCGGCATCTTTTAGGTTTTGGGTGGTAAGTCTTTTTCAAAAATATCAGGAGACTAAGATCATGGGAATGGATGCTGTTGTGGTGCATCTGGCAGAGCAGTACTACCTGAGCGGCGAGGCCAGCTGGATGACAGATGAAGATCTCGAAAAGATGCGCAAAGAGGTAAATCTGCTGAAACCTAACCTGATAGGTCGTCCTGCGCCAGAACTTGTTTTACTTGACACTTTATTGCAAGTCAGCAATCCCCTTAGTCTGGAGGATCGGTTTGTGGTACTTTACTTCTATGATCCTGATTGTGGGCATTGCAAGAAGAAAACGCCCGTTTTGAGGGACAGTTATTATGATCTCAAGGACCTCGGTGCAGAGGTCGTGGCAGTGTGCACGGTAACAGATGTAGAAAGGTGGCGCAACTACATTGATGAAAATGAATTGGATTGGATCAACCTGGCGGACCCATATGTCCAAAGTGATTTTCGCAGTACATACAATATTCGCAGTACGCCTCAAGTTTATGTTCTCGATGAGAATCGAAAGATCATAGCCAAACGACTGGATGTCGAACAACTAGAGAGCTTTATCAAAGACTACTCGGCTTTAGAGAATTTGCGCAATTGACGGTCAAAGCGCCTCTATTCTCTTCAAAACTTCATCAGCTTCAAACATTTTCTGATCACTGGCCTTGCGATCAGAATGTGATAATTTGTGAGCTTTAGATAATAGATCCTTGTATTTCTTCTCGAGCTTTTCCTTCTCTGATTTTGGTTTGAATAAATTCAGCATTGATATCTCTTTAAGGCAAAACCTGAATACAGCCCGGAATGTTTTTAGATCAATCGTGATTGACTCGCTTTATGAGTCTACCACGAGGATTGTAGTACTTCCAAACGCCTGTTTTAGTACCCCCTGACTGGTAGTTTCCTTCTGATTCTGTCTTGCCATTTTTAAATGAGTAGTACCAATAACCAAAAGGTTCATTATCTTTCATGAGTCCAAATGATGCGACGGTGCCCGACTTGTAGTAGGTCCTATAATTTCCACTGAAGTAACCATCGTTCATTTCTGCATCCACTTTCGGCTCTCCCTCGTCATAATATTCAATGTAGGTACCATCGCCATTTTTCAGGTCACCAGCATGGAGGGGCTCACCTTTGATGGTGTAAAACTCAGAAACCTCCAACAGCTTGCCTTTCTGCCATTTTTGCTCTTGTTGCAACTGTTCGTTTGGATAGAATAGACCCCAAAGTCCATCCTTTTCGTCTAACTGATAACTGCCTATCATTTCCAGAACGCCATTGGTGTGATAGTATATCCACTGTCCTTCACGCATATCATTGACATATGCCCCTTCAGTGTCTATAGCACCATTTTCTTTAAAGTACTTCCACAGCGCGGTTTTTTGTCCTTTCTCAAAAGAACCTATGGCATATAGCGTGCCTTTTTGAAGAAAACTAAGCCACTTTCCAGTTTTTAAACCTAGCTTGTACTCACCATCAACACTCTTTTTGCCACTCTGATAAAACTCCCTGTACTTCCCTTCCAGCAAACCATTTTTGTAGTGAAACTCGGATTTGAGTTTTTGGTTGGGATGGTAGGTTTGCCATTTTCCGCTCTTCACACCATAGTGATATCGCTCAATAGATTTGATGATCTCTACCCCCCAGTCTCCGTAGCTAAAGTAAAATTCCCATTTACCATGAGGAAGATCATTCCTGTAGCGCTTGGTATAGTTTTTAGATCCATCAGGCGCAAATTCGATCCATATGCTATCTTTTTTGCCACTATCATACTGTCCTGTTAATGCAATCTCGCCTAGATCATAGTATTCTTCATAGGGGCCGTCAAGAACGCCATCTTTAAAGTGGGAAGTGGTAATGATCCCTCCAAACTTGTCATATGTTGTGGTAAGGCCGTGTTTTTTGCCATTACGATAGGCTACTCGCTCGCGAACAGTCAACCCTGGATAGAAATACCTCCATATGCCCTCCTTTTGATTGTCTTGTATTCTTCCCTTAGCCATCAATCGTCCATGTTGGTCATAGCCCTCGAACACGCTATTTTTGATTGTATCTCTACTGAAAATAAGTTCTTTGCTAGCTTGGGCTACGGTTGTTGCTCTACAACTCAGAATACAAAGGCTAAGGATAAAATATTTCATGATCTACCTACAAAACAAAAATCGGGCAAAACTTATTTTATTTTCATTTTTGATCAGACTTCCTTACCGGAAATAACCAGAATCATGTGTGATAACACTGAACAAGCTTGACTGGAAACTTTGGGCAGTTGAGAGATTGGCTTTCGTTGTGCAACTTTTAAAAAGGGGTGGTTACTTACAATTTGTTGGTAATGTTTTTCTTCGACTTCATCAATGTGCCAGTAATTATCTTTCTCGAAGTGATAGTCCCAAGGTGTTGGTCCTGTTGAGATGTAGTAGTCACGTAGCCTGGTGTAGCTGGAGGTCAGTTTTGGTCGATATAGCTCTAATGCTTCTCCTTCCATGTGCAGTGTAAAACTGATTTCGTTACCCCACCATATCATGATCCTAAAGGCAAATACTGAGGTCTTTGTGAATAACCTTGGGTAGTCCAATACGAAATAAGGTAAGTTACGATATCGCTCGCCTTTGGAGATTTTGCCGGATTTGGTAAATGTACCTTCCGGGAAATCAAACTTTTGATTAGCTAGAAGTACTTTTAACTGAGCCTCTGCATCACTTAGCAATGCAACAACTTTTTTTGAGATCGAAACCTTGGCAAGTAGGAAGGACTTGTCGGAAAGTAAATCTATCTCAGCGTCAGTTAATGCCGGAATCGCCATTTACCAGCGGATCAATGCCGAGGCCCAGGTGAACCCACTACCGAAAGCAGCCAGACATATGAGGTCGTTTTCTTTGATCTTGCCCTCTTGCCAAGCTTCACTCATGGCTATTGGTATAGAAGCGGCGGTTGTGTTGCCATACCTCATGATATTGTTGTAGACCTGGTCCTGCCCCAATCCCATTTTTTGTTGAATAAATTGACTGATTCTCAGATTAGCCTGGTGAGGGATCATCAGGTTGATGTCAGAAGGCGCATAGCCGTTGGCCTCTAGTGCTTCCATGATGACTTGTTGAAACCTGGTAACAGCATGCTTGAATACAAAATTGCCATTCATGTAGGGGTAGTAGCTGGTGTCGTCAGGATCGTTTTCAGCTATGATTTCAGGTACCCAATGTTTTGTATTGGGGCCCAGCAGTGCCAATTCCTTAGCGTGTTTGCCTTCAGCATGTAGGTGGGTAGAAAGTACTCCCTTCTGATCCGTCTTTTGCAGAACTATGGCCCCGGCTCCATCTCCGAAAATGACAGTAACATTTCGGCCTCGTGTAGTTTTTTCCAATCCACCCGAGTGTAGTTCCGAACCAATCACCAATACGTTATTATACATGCCGGTTTTAATAAATTGGTCTGCAACTGACAATGCATATATAAATCCTGAGCATTGATTTCGTACATCTAATGCACCGATCTCACTGATGCCTAGCTGCTCCTGGACCATGACGCCCGGGCCTGGGAAATAATAATCGGGACTCAGCGTGGCAAATACAATAAAATCAATATCCTCAGGCGTCAGCCCAGCATTTTCAATGGCCATCCTCGCGGCTTTGGTGCCCATTGTCGATGGTGTATCGTCACCATCGGGAAGTGCCCATCTTCTTTCCTTGATGCCTGTTCGCTCAACGATCCAGTCATCATTTGTTTCCATCATCTTCTCAAGATCATGATTGGTCACAACATTTTCGGGCACATAATGGCCTATGCCTGCAATTTTTGAGTTGTACATGTTGTTTTGTGTTTATCGCAGGCTAAATATACTATGAAGGAAGTGAAAACTTATTCGATCACCTTGACTTCGATACGTCGGTTGAGCTCGCGGCCCTCATCTTCATCATCGTTGGAGGCCAAAGGCTCTGTTTCACCATAACCCACTGTCTTGATCCTATCTGGTTTGATGGTGTTCCTGACCAGGAATTCTTTGACACTTTGAGCTCTTTTTAGTGAAACCTCCATATTAGTTTCATGAGAGCCGATATTACAGGTGTGTCCTCCAATCTCGATATTAAGATTTGGGTTTTCCTTCATCAATCGATAAAGTTCATCCAAAGCTTCCTTTGATTGAGGTTGGATATGAAAAGAGTGCAAATCGAAATAGATATTTCGAGTGACGGCTTTTCGGCCTACGCGAAACTTGCTACCTAGCAACGTCAGGTCATCATCTTCTTCGGCCGCGCCTTCATACAAGGTATTGAAATTGGTATGATGTGTGGGCCCACCTTTGGGCAGCGTGACATAGAAGTTCTTATTGAAGACTTTTTCTCGTGAACCTCCAGGAGTAATGACCTGTTGCACCAGAACGATCTCATCACCGTAGGCTATTTCCACCACAAATTCTTCTTCGGCTATAATTTCGGTCTTGTATTGGCCTCCCGCATCTGATCTCGCGCGGAAAGTTTCATCCGCATATTTGATAGGATGAAATTTAAGTGTAATGCCTTCTATCGATTGGCCTGTCTCCTTGTCATATACCTGACCGGCGGCGATGATCTTTCCAACTTTGTGGAAATAAAAAATGTCATAATCCCCTTGGCTATGCAGTCTATTAGAACTCAGGTATCCGGAGATGTCATCGTTGTTGAGTTGGAAGTTGATTTCGTCATCGATAGTGTTAATGGGGAAGCCCAGGTTTTCAGGAGTGGTCCAGCTATTAGTCGAAGCATTATATTCTGATTTGAATACATCGAACCCACCCATAGACTCTCGCCTATCGGAGCTGAAATACATCGTTTTGCCATCCTTTGATAAGTAAGGACTATCTTCATCAAATTGCGTATTGATACCATTGACAGCACGAGGGGAGGACCAGCTGCCAGTGCTCAGATCTAATCGCGACTCGTATATATCTAGTCCAGTTCCTGATCTTTTTGATGCAAAGAGGATATGATCCTCCTGATTATTGATAAAAAAGTGTGACTCCAATTGGCTAGCCTTTACTTTGGTGTCAAATTCCACCGGTCGAGTCCAGCCTGTAGACGTTGGTTCACTAAAGTACAGATCACCTCCACCATTTTCCCGGAAGATGAAAAGCTTACCATTTTCATTTACTACTTCGATTTTTGCAGTATTTTTCGTGAACGTTCCCAATTCCTTCAATGCCAAAGGATCTTGCCATTGATCGTTATTGTTCTTGACTGTATGGAATATGAGGTAGTTGCCTAAACTTGATCCATTACCAACCGGACGCGAAGAAGCAAATAGCAGTTCATTGCTGCCTCCGAAAAAAGCTGGTGAGATATCGGCAAATGTGGAGTTAATAGGAGCCTGCAGCGGTTCTACCTCATATTCATTAGGGTTCAGATAGAACTTGGAAGCGTTTTCTATTTCATCGAGGAGATGAGAGGTTTCGGCTACAATCTCGCGACTTTTGTATGCTTTCAGATCTAGAAATGCCTGCAAGTGCTCCCGAGCCAAATCCAGTTCATATCTCATAAAATGTACCCTACCCATCCAATAATTGTAGAATTTGTCGGAATGACCTTTGCTGGACTCAAAAGCTAGTAGATCCGTAAGATCTTGACCTCGCTTATTGGTCAAATGTTCCGCGATCAACTTATGGTACTTGGCATCTTTATTTTTCGGATCCTTCTTGAGGATTTGGTCATATTGCTTAATAGCCTGAGGAAATTGCTCCTTGTAAAGCGTGTAGTCTGCTTTGATTAAAAGTTTTTTGACACTTTGGGGATAACCGTAATGAAAGGCCGCACCTAGTGCTGCCAGAATCAATAGAATTCTGAGGTTCATAGCTCAATTGGGTTGAAAATAGCTTTTGGTTCTTAATCCTAATATAACAATATTAAGGTAGAATTGTGTTCGAAAGTTCCTTATTCGATCACTATCACCTCTATTCTTCTATTAAGCTCTCTTCCATTTTCCTCGTCATCGTTTGATGCGAGTGGCTTGGATTCGCCGTATCCTTTTGCTCTCATGCGCACAGGATCAATTCCTTTTCTTGCCAGCCATTTGACAACTGCTTCCGCTCGATTTCTAGACATCCATTGATTGGCTTCCTCAGGTCCCCAGGCATCTGTGTGGCCTCCGATTTCCACGTTGATATCAGTATTGCTCAAGACATCATATAGTTCTTTTAGCACAGGTGTTGACTCTCTTCTGAGCTTGCTGGTACCAAAGTCAAAATAGATATTGTGTATTATGGCCTTCTTCACAACGGAATCTATGCCTTCCAAATCGGAAATGCTGGTGGAGGTTTCTCGCTGTTCTTTTGATATTCTTTTGGTGGTAGTTCTTTTAGAGGTACCCTCTTGTGCGATGTAATCTACCGGGCTAGGGATTTTAACATCAAGTTGAGTATCCATTGGCGTATTCATGGCTACTATTGGGGAGGTTTCCGACTTTGGTTTTGCCAAGGTGAAATCCTTGGTGACAATACTACTGGTCTGGGCATCAGCGTGTAGTTCAAAGGTTTGTTCAAAAACAATATCCCCATTCTGTACGATCTCAACGAGAAAAGTCTCATCAGAGATGATATCCGTTCTATAACGACCTTCTGCATCTATTGCAGACTTGAAGTATTCGTCGGTGTACATCGATGGCCTAAACCTAATTTCAGCACCATCGAATTGATCAGCAGCGAGTATATCCATGATCTGACCCTGGATTTTGACTTTTTCGATCTCCCAAAAGAAGTAAATATCGTAGTCTCCTTTGCTGTGCAACCTATTGGAGCTGAAGTATCCGGAGGTATTGTCGGCATTCATTTTGAAGTGCATCTCGTCATCCGGTGAGTTGATAGGGAAACCCATATTGACAGGTTCGGACCAGGTCAATGTGACACTGTCAAATTCCGTTTTATAGACATCATATCCACCGATGCTGCCATGACCTTGTGAACTGAAGTACAATGTTTTTTCGTCATGGCTTAAGTATGGGCTGTCCTCATCGAGTTCGCTATTGATGATGTCGGCAAAAGGTGCTGGTTTGCTCCACTTGCCTGTTTTGTGGTCCCTAAATGATTGAAAGAGGTCTAGCCCATGGGTACGGGCGTGTTTGTCTGAAGAGAAAATAATTCTGTCTTCGTGTTCATTGATAAAAAAATGAGATTGCAAGTGTGTACTTGTGATTTTGCTATCGAATTCGACAGGAGCTACCCATTTACCATTTCTGGTCTCGCTAAAAAAGAGATCTCCTCCCTTTTCCGGGTTGAAAACAAAAAGCTTACCGTCCTCATCGACCACTTCGAGATTGGCATGCTGCCTGCTGAAGTCCCCTAGAACCGGAATCTCACTTATTTTCCCCCAGGAATCTCCTTGTTTGGTAGCGTGATAGATCTTGAATATGCCCTCCTGCTCCCTGTCAGATGCAAAAAGAAGTTCTTCTTTTTCTTTGAAGTATGCAGGTGTCAACTCGGTCGAAGCAGTGTTGATAGCACCATCTAGTTGATGAATCTCATATTGGTCCGTGTTCTCAAAAAAGGCAATCATGTCCTTGGCCTGTTGAATGAAGTCTTTGGTCTCAGATACAATTTCCTTGCTTTTGTAGCCTTTTTGCTTCAAGAAGGTTTTCCACGACCCAATAGCCCTGTCAAAGTCGTATCTGTGAACATAAATTCGCCCGAGCCAATAATGAAAGAACCTATCTTTTCTACCTAGTGTCTTTCTGAGAGACATAAGGTTTTCCAGGCTTTTCTCCCGTTGAGAAGTCAGTAGTATGCAGAGTTCGGCCTTGTATTGGGCATCTGCATATTTTGGATTGATGCTCAGTACATCTTGGTATGCAGGAAGAGCCTCGGCCGGAAGTTCTTCGTAGAATAATTGCTCAGCTACTTTGTAGATTTTCTCTACTTTCTGAGCGAAAGAATTTGTGCCTGTTGTTAGAAACAGGGCAGTAGCTATTGCAGTTGCTATAATCGGACGTATCATTTCTTGGCGGAACAATTTTCCTTGTTACAACATTAGGAAAGGGATAGGTTAATCAATAAAAGAAAGTAGTCAATGGGAATTCCCAGTGAATCAGTGAGATAAAACTTTAACTGAAGAGGGTATAGTTGCCATGTTGGTCAGATGGCGTAGCCGGTAAGATAAGCTCTGCATGGTTCAATTGTAGGTTGTTGATCAGTGGACTTACCGGATGTACATTTAGCGCCATCTGGTAGGGTTGTCGTAAAAGGCTTTCCATGATTTGATCATCTATTTCGGAGCCTGTCCATGATTCGAGTACATCCTGCTGTAAAATGATGGGGGCATCTTCCTGGTAATTGGCCAACAGACCTTGGGCCTGTTGTGTTAATACTCTGAAAGACTTTAGGCCGAGCTCATCAAACTCGTCAGTTTCTTCCCAAGTACCCGCGACTGCAAAGGGTGATTTGTCCTCCTGATAGAAGTAATATGGAGTCTTTTTTTTCTTAGTAATCTGCTTCCATAGGTAAAAGCCGTCTACAATCAGAATGCATCTTCTGGATTTTACCGCTTGGCGATTGGCTGCTCTGTCAAGCGCTTGATCAGCTGGTAGGTTGAACAGCTTAGGGCTTAAATTTCTGTTATTAGATAGATTGGCCATCAGGCCCCATATAGCAGGAGAAACCGTGGCAGATTTACCATTAACAATGATCATAGCCGTTTGTGTCGGACCCAAATTGTAGCTGGGCTTGTATTGATCGGGAATATCGACTTTGAACTTTTTGGCGATATCCGATGATGAGCTGGTGATGGTAAACCTATCGATCATACCCGACAAAGCTACAAAGTCATTCTTTAACGGATTGACTTAATATGAAACTCACTACAAGTTCCTCAGACCAGTACGAGCCGATATCATCGATGATACCAGGAAATCCACAATGACCCCCGAATCTGGGAGTCATAAAAGTGAGGTTTGCGTTACCATCAAAAAGAGAGTGATCAAGGCATTCAGGTGGCAGCAAGGGGTCATTTATAGCGTTGACTACCATCGTAGGGATGTTAATTTGTCCTAGGAAAAATTTGGCACTATTCTGCTGATAGTAATCTATTGCACTATCAAATCCATGAATAGGAGCGGTATAGTGCTCATCAAAGTCCATTAACGTCTTGATTCTTGCGAACTTGTCCAGACCAAATTTTGGCAATTCAGGAAATTGAGCGTGTTTTGCTTTGATTTTGTTTCGGAGTGACTTCAGAAATCGCTTTTCATACAGGATATTTTTGGGGTTAGAGATGTTTTTTGCCCCAGCATGCAGGTCAATAGGCACCGAAAAAGCTACGGCACTTTTGAGTGAATGGGGAAAATCATTTTCCCCTACAAACTTTAGGGTGAGATTTCCACCAAGGCTGAATCCAACCAAATGTATTTCTTGGTAAAGGGCAGAGGCAAATTGCACAACCTCCCAAAGATCATCGGTGGCTCCGCTGTGATACAACCTTGGTTTCAGGTTTACCTCCTCACTGCATCCGCGACAGTTCCAGGCTATTACATCTATACCTTTTGCAAAACATGCTCTTGCCACTCCAAGTACATATGGTCTTGTCGAATTGCCTTCAAGACCGTGCGAGATAATTACCACCCTGGAGCTGTTTTTAGTAAGTAGGTCAAGGTCCAGGAAATCACCGTCTCTTGTTTTTATCCTTTTCCTGATATAGGGTTTCGTTGTATTTACTCGTCTAAATAGTGCGGGGTAGATTGTGGACAGATGGCCATTACGGAGACCCCAAGGAGGCGAGTAAGGTGTGAAAGTTGTGGTTGTCCTATTGGGAATCATAATTGTGAAAAAGCTGTTCTAACGTATTCAAACCGAGACTTGAAATTATACAATCGAATGGTGGGTAAAAAACTCACTTCGCTTAACTTTGACTCGATTTTAAAAATCTTAAACATATAAAATGGCTGAAGTTATCAGAATGCCAAAGATGAGTGACACCATGGAAGAAGGTGTGATAGCATCATGGCTGAAAAAGGAAGGTGATGAAGTAAACTCCGGAGATGTTCTTGCTGAAGTGGAAACGGACAAGGCGACAATGGAGCTTGAGTCCTACCAGGATGGCACTCTTCTCCACATAGGTGTCAAAGAGCAAGATTCTGTAGCTGTAGACGGAGTGATCGCCATAATTGGAGAAAAAGGCGAAGATATCAAGGACTTATTGGCCGAAATAGCAAGTGGTGGTGTTGGAAATGGTGCACCAGCAACTGATGAAGCACCTGCCGCAACATCCGAAAGCGCTTCAGTCGAGTCCATAGATGTTTCAGGTATTAATGCCTCTGTTATCACTATGCCTAAAATGAGTGATACGATGGAGGAGGGAGTCATATCTTCTTGGTTGAAAAATGTAGGAGATAGTGTGGAGTCTGGCGATATTCTAGCGGAAGTAGACACTGACAAGGCCACAATGGAGTTAGAATCTTACGAAGATGGTACGCTACTATATACGGCAGTTGCGGCTGGTGAATCAGTCAAAGTAGATGGTGTTATTGCTATCATTGGTGAAAAAGGTGCTGACTACGAAAAGCTGTTAAAGGCTCAGTCACAACCTCAGGTAGCCAAGCCGGCTGAAGCTTCTAAACCTGTTTCAACAGAAACTGCTACACCCGAAGCACCAAGTACTAGCCAACCGATAGCGACTAGTTCGTCCACAAATGGAAGAGTATTGGCTTCACCTCTCGCAAAGAAAATGGCGGCCGATAAAGGAATTGATATAGCACTCGTACCGGGCTCAGGAGATGGTGGAAGGATCATCAAAAGAGATATTGAAAACTTCAAGGCACCGGCAGCTACGCCAGCGGGCTCAGAGACTCCCGCCTCGGCACCAGCGATTACATTACCTGCTATTGTGGGTGAGGAGAGCTTTGATGAGACTCCCCTAAGTCAGATGAGAAAGACCATCAGCAAACGTCTTTCTGCCTCTAAGTTTACGGCTCCTCATTTCTACGTCACCATGGAGATTAACATGGATAAAGCAATAGAGGCTAGAAAGAGTATGAACGAAGTGTCTCCAGTGAAGATCTCTTTCAATGACATGGTGGTGAAAGCAGTTGCAGCCGCACTAAGACAACACCCTCAAGTAAACTCTAGTTGGTTAGAGGATCGAATCAGACACAATCATCACGTGCACGTTGGTGTTGCCGTGGCTGTGGATGAAGGGTTGCTGGTGCCAGTAATCAAGTTTGCTGACAACAAGCCTCTTTCTCACATTGCTACGGAGGTGAAAGAACTTGCAGGCAAGGCTAAAAACAAGAAGCTACAACCAGATGAGATGACGGGGAACACGTTTACCATTTCCAATCTGGGGATGTTCGGTGTCGAAGAATTTACAGCAATTATCAACCCACCAGATGCTTGTATTCTGGCAGTTGGAGGCATTAAACAGACCGCGGTTGTGAAAGATGGACAACTAGTACCTGGAAATATTATGAAAGTTACTTTATCCAGTGATCACCGGGTGGTCGATGGAGCAATGGCTGCTGCTTTTCTTCAGACCCTAAAAGGACTACTCGAAGACCCTGTACGTATTCTGATCTAGCTATAAGTCAAAGCATCCATAAACTTATTTTACACAAGTCCTGTTTTTAAGCAGGACTTTTTTATTCTTGTCATATGGAAAAAATACATGCTACCACCGTCCTCGCAGTCAAACACAATGGCCAGATCGCAATAGGGGCAGATGGTCAGGCAACTATGGGGAATACGGTAGCCAAAAGCCACGTTAAGAAGATCAGAAAGCTACTAGACGGGAAAGTTGTATCCGGTTTTGCCGGGTCTACTGCAGATGCTTTTACATTGCTGGATCGCTTCGATGAGAAATTGAGCAACTATTCTGGCAACCTCAAACGTGCAGCGGTAGAACTCGCAAAAGATTGGCGGATGGATAAATATTTGCGACAATTAGAGGCTATGATGATTGTAGCTGACAAGCAAGAAGTGCTTGTAATTTCCGGCACAGGTGATGTATTAGAACCAGACGAGGACGTGGCTTCTATTGGTAGTGGGAGTATGTATGCAAAATCGGCCGCCTTGGCTTTGAAAAAACATGCAACGGATTTGACAGCCGAGGAAATGGTCAAAGAGTCACTTACTATCGCAGCGGACATTTGCATTTACACAAATCATAACCTCGTTATCGAGGTTGTATGAGCACCATATCATCTTTTTAGGTAGCTTTTTCTTTTTTCTTGACTTGCATGAGGTCTTCGGTTATCTTCGTGGCCAAGTCACATAACCGCATGTTCCTTATGAAAACAATCACCAATCCCAGCTATGGAATATGTCTTTTCTTTTTTCTTGTAAGTTTCATTACCGAGGCATCATCTATTAATGTAGAAAGTCTTTGTGGGCTCAACCCGAGGCGTCATCGTTGGGAAGTGAGTAACACAAGCGATGAGCGAATAAAAGTCAATTATCAGATTCTTCCAGGCGGAAGTCTTCGAAAAATTTGGATAAATCCAGGTGAATCCAAAACAATCTCAAGACCCGTGGCAGAGGGCACCACCCTTCAAACGACAATTGGAGATGAAACTCAAACCTTTGAAGCGGATACTTCTATTTGTTATATCGACGGAATAGAGTTTACCAGTGTATGTGCTGATAATCCATTTAGGAGGAGGTGGAGGGTACGCAACCCTAATAATTTCTCAGTCTATGTCGAGTTCGAAGTTTATGGTAAGACCGAAAAAAAAGGCCTTTGGTTACCTAAGGCAGGCAAAGGCGTTGAGAAGTGGGATGGAGATGGCGTGCTGGAGTATAAGTTTTTTACCACCAAAGCCTTTGAGGGATCGAATACCACGAAAATCTATTATGGAGATAACCAACAAAAGACAAAGGCCTCCTGCAATTGTATTTGCCCACTGCCTGAGGGCTCAGTGACCGTTTCATCAAAATGCTCTGATAGACGAAATCGCTACCTATGGCAAGTGAATAATCTCAACGACAAGAAAATATGGGTTCAGTTGAGTACTAACGGCAAATGGACCTCTGTTCCAGCTGCAGTTCCGGATCCTGCATCTGATGAGGGTCCCATGTTTATCCCTGGCACGAAAAATATCTATACTAACACTGATTCAAGGTCTTTCTCAGTGACCTATGGTGACGATATGGAATCTAATGAAGCCACGACTAACGGACCTTGTATTGATATTGACCCGGGGATAGTTTTTGACCCCCACGGTATTTATTATATCGACAACACAACTGATATGGTCTACAGTGTTGATCTGACGGATGGTTCAGGACCACTAGCAAACCTGACCGCCCTGTTTCAGTCGCCATACGGAGGTACTCATATGAGCCTTAATACCAATGGAGATCGGCTATACCTGGTTCAAGGTGGAGGTAAGAATCGATATGGTTATTTGGACCTGAATACTAAAGAATACTTTGAAGTGGGCGCACTTCACCTGGGAGCGATCTACCAGGTGACTTTTAGCCCTCACGGCGAAATGTACTTCGCTGCAAACAGGCTCAATGAAGTGATGGTGATGGCCGATCCCGAATCAGGGGAGTTCGAAAGCTTTGGCAAGGTCAAAATTGATAATAGTGATGAATTCATCAAAATCAATGGAGCTGACATGGCCTTTGATGAAGACGGTACTTTTTACGTGGCAACACACCAGGGCAAAAAGATTTATACCGTTTCGGGAGTGAAGGATCACCTCCTAGCCGTAGAGCTCTCGACTACTGACGGTAAGTTGGCAACTGGCTTAGCCGTTTTGCAGTCTGGTACCGGAGATTTGATTTTTTCGGCAAAAGGTCAGACGGCGATGACGGTAGTCAATGTCAATACCCAAGCAGTAACGGAATATGCACTTAGTGGCGATCTGAGTGTAATGGGTTGGGGAGATATGACCACCGGTCAACTAGACTTTAGGGAGAGGTGCAATGGTTACGCTTCAAATGTTCTCTTTTACGGCCCTGGATCCTTGGCAAGTCTGGAAGAAGGATCAATGCCTCCGGCCGAGAGAAGAGATATTAATAATGCGCTTGGAGCACCACAAGAAAGTGATCATTTGAACTTTGTATCCCTTGGCTTTGGTGGTAGCATCGAGCTCGAGTTGTCTTCACCGGTGTACAATACCAACAAAAATGGTATTTATGTGGATAATCCTAATTCTATCAATTTTGGGGAGAAGTCCTATGCGGATTTGGTAATTGTAGAAACGAGCTACGGTAGAATGAACCAAAACTGTGGCCCGGATCAGGATGAAAACTACCCGGAAAAAATTCGTGTATTTGGCAAGCAGTCTTTGCTGGATGAAGTTTGGGTGGAATTAGCTTCAAGCGAATGTCGAACCTCTTTTATAGATGTGGCTCCCGCTATAGACGAAGGACTGGATTTTGTGCAATACATCAGGATAGTGGATATCACTGATCCAGCTAGACATAACCAGTTTGCAGATGGCTATGATGTTGACGGTGTCATCATATGTCCGGATGAGGTAGTAGCGGCCATCACCGGTGAAGGAAGATCAGGGTCGAACACTAATTCTTTGGTCAATGCAAGAACTGAAGAAAGTCAATTTGAGCTCAATCATGAATTCATTAACAAGGCCCCAAATGAGGTCCTGCCGATGGAAATTCAAATGAGTATTTACCCTAATCCGGTTGTAGATCGCCTCAATTTTATGATAGGCGAATCATGGAATGAGGCTGCGGTGAATGTGCTAAATGTATCAGGGCAACTGGTCTTAAATGGTAATATTTCGACCTATGACCCAGGATTGAATATTGAAACACTCAAGACAGGAACGTATATTGTGCAATTACATCTTAATGGCAGAATGGATTCTCGGACTTTTGTAGTTCGATAAACTTACGATTTGCCTACGAGACTAGAGGGCGGCTTTATAGCTGCCCTTTTTTTGTTTTTGTAGAGGATGAATATTTCCAGATTTTAATGAGAGGTAAGTCTGTCAAATATATAAGACCTAATTAATTTTAGGATATGACCGAGATATATCACAACCCCAGATGCGGCAAAAGCCGTCAGACCCTCAAACTCCTTCATGAGCGAGGTGAGCAAGTAACTGTTGTCGAATACATTAAATTTTGTCCTAGCAGAGAAAAGTTGAAAGAGATTCTGAAAAAACTGAATATGCAGGCGGAGGATATTATTAGAAAAGGAGAGCCCATCTATCAGGAAAAGTACAAGGGGAAAGCATTAGGTGAGGAAGAATGGATAGATGCCATGGTGGAGGACCCTATTCTTATTGAAAGACCAATTGTGGTAAAAGCAGGAAAGGCAGCTATTGGCAGACCCCCTGAAGAGGTGATTTCCATACTCTAGCTGACTGTGAGAGCTGTACAAGTAGCTGCTTTTGATCCTCAGTACAATTTGTCTTTGAAAGAAGTAGCTGACCCTACACCAGTAGAGGGTGAAGTTTTGATCAAGGTTCACTATGCCGGGGTGAATTTCCCTGATCTGCTCATATCAAAAGGACTATATCAATTTAAACCTGATCTACCATTTTCACCAGGAGGAGAAGTTGCTGGAATAGTGGAAGCCATTGGGGAGGGGGTTTCAGGCCTGGAAATTGGGGATCGCGTATTAGCCGCCATGGGATGGGGAGGGTTCGCAGAAAAAGCCATAGCACAAGCCAGCAATACTTTCAAAGTTCCCGAAGGTATTGACTTGAAAAGCGCATCTGTCTTACTCGAAACCTATGCAACCGCTTACCACGCTTTGAAGGACCGAGCGGAAATAAAAGATGGTGACAAGATATTGGTACTTGGAGCTTCGGGAGGAACAGGAATAGCTGCTGTGCAGTTAGCTAAGGTATTGGGGAATCAAGTTATCGCAGCTGCTTCTACTCAAGACAAACTCGAACTAGCACGTGAGAGTGGAGCAGACTACCTGGTAGATTACCACCAATCAGATTTGAAAGAATCTGTGAAAAAACTTGGAGGGGTAGATATCATTTTCGATCCCGTTGGTGGAAGTCTTTCGGAAGCCGCTTTTCGTACCCTCCGGCCCGGTGGGAGGCACTTAGTAGTTGGTTTTGCTTCTGGCCATATCCCGGCTATTCCTTGGAACCTGCCGCTTTTAAAAAGCGCCTCAATCGTTGGGGTTTTCTGGGGTGGTTTCTGGAGAAATTTTCCACAAAAGAAC
>JAHCMJ010000081.1 GCA_019192485.1 Cyclobacteriaceae bacterium HetDA_MAG_MS6
TATTTGCGCTTTTTGAGGTCGGCAGGTTCACAGGTAGCCCTGAGGGGGTAATAAAAGAAGCAGTAAGCATGAAAAAGATCAGCAATAGAAAAATCACATCCGTCATCGAGGACATACTAAATGACGCCTCCACCTTGTGTTTTGACTTTAGGTTCATTTCTTAGGCTCTTGAAGCAAATCAATAAAATCTACTGCCGTGTACTCCATCTTATGGACTACTTTCTGTACTCTTGTCACCAGGTAATTATAACCCAGATATGCCAGAATACCGATAAAGAGGCCAGTAGCCGTGGTAACCATGGCTTCATATATCCCACTGGACAGTAACTTGGGGCTAACAGCTCCCTCCTCTTGAGCGATGGCTATAAACGCCTGGATCATGCCCGTTACCGTACCCAGGAAACCAATCATGGGTGCTGCTCCCGAGATGGTTGCTAGCATACTCAGGTTCTTCTCTAAACGGTACATTTCGATTTTACCAGTGTTTTCGATGCTAACTTCAATGTTTTTTAGTTGACTACCAATCCGTGAGATCCCCTTTTCTATCATACGAGCTACAGGAGTATCAGTTTGAGCACAAAGGAGTTTCGCTCCCTGAACATCTCCATTCATTACTTTTTCTCTAATTTGATCCTGGAAGTTCTCTGGCGTTTGAGAAGATTTTTTAATGATCATGAGGCGCTCTATAAAAATATAGATAGCCGCTATCCACAAAACAATAAGCGGAATCATTGTATACCCTCCATTGAGGAGTAGCTCCAGGACAGTGATAGACTCAAGATCCTGAGTAGGTTCTATTTGTAAAAACATAGGGATAAAAATAAACGCAATGTTCCTTATTCGCGTAGTCAACGAGAATTTATAAGAAACATTGCGTCAGTGTATTAAATGAGATTAGTTCAATACCTCAAAGCCCAAATCTGTTCGCCAAAGTTTCCTTTGTATTGGGCCAGAGAACCCTCGGCTAAACTGTAGGTATCGTACTCTGCTATCGTAACTCTATAGTATCGATGGTCTTTGAATGGAGGGATAACTTTAGGGTTCTCCCCTTTTCCGGCTAATTCCTTAGCATGATCCATTGCCAGGTCTTCATCGAAGAAACTCGCCACCACAACGTAAGACTTCCCTGTTGCCGTCTCCAACTTTGTCACAGTACCCTGTCCAGAGGGAGGTGTTCTTTGTGGTTGAGCTGGAGCAGCTTTCTTAGGAGCAGGTTTTGGCTTTGTTGCTGCTGGCTTAGGAGTAGTCGCTGCCGGTTTGGCTTTCTTCTTGACTTTAACTGGAGCCTTTTTCTTTGTGATGGTTTTAGTAGCAACAGGCTTCTTGGTAGAACTTTCGTTATCTTTTACAAAAAACCACCACAGTGCTGTGGCTATGATACCAAATGCCAATGCGCCTACTACTACTATTGTTCCAAAGGTGCCCTTTTTCTGCTCATTCTGACCACTATAGGTATTCGTCTGATGAGCTGAGGTATACTGCGGTGCACTACTAGTAGTTGCGGTAGGTTCAGCAACTTGTTCATAACTTGACTCCTCGGTCTTTTCATCCACACCAAAAATAGAGCTACTGGCATTGTCGTCCTCGAAATCATCAAAAGACTCTTCTTCGTAGAAGTCCGATTCATTCATATCTGCATCTTCCAACTCCTTCTTAAGTTGTTCGTCAAGGTCTTCTTCGCTAATATCAAAGTCATCTCCTCCCGGCTCTTCACCGCTACTTGCTTCCGCTGGAGCAGGAATAGGTGTTTCTTCTGCCGGAGGTGTATCAGCTACAGGTGCTTCCTCTTCTTTTTCCTCCGTTTCAAATTCTTCAGATATTTCCTCTAATGGAGGTGCAACTTCTTCAGGAAGTGGCTCGTCATCATCGTCATCTTCGAGTTCATCATAACTCAGGTCAGGCAATCCAAAATCCTCATCATCATCGAATTGATCATCTTTTTCTTCTTCTGGATCTTGATTAGTGTCTTTGTCTTTGGCCATAAGTAATTATTTCGCGATTCCAAGTTAACAAAACTTTGAAAAATGCAAAATAGAATTCTGCTATTCTAAAACCGATAAGTCAAGCCGCCTTTCAGAGAAATGCCCCTGACATTGTAATTATAGTACCTCTCATAGTCACTGTTAAAAAGATTCTGAAAGCCCAGAAATGCTCCAAATTTCTTGCTGAATTGATATTGCGAATGTACGCTAAGGTCTGCTATAGCTCCGAGTTGCTCCGTTTCACCTTGAGCATTGGGAGACTTTATACCTCCCAAAAAGTGCAATGCTGCACTCACTGTTAAGTCTTCACCAAAGCCCTTGGATACTGTAAGATCAAATTTACTGGAAGGCAAATGCCACGGCTCTCGCAAAACGTCTACATGATATGACAATATCTCTGCCGTCAAAGATGCTGTAAGCTGGTCTGTCAGATGATAAAGAACTTCACCACCTACTGAAAAAATAGTAGTCTCGTTGTCATAATTAGATACAAACCTTGATGAATCGGCCTGACCTGGAACAAAAACCTGTAATCTTTTTGTATTCGCGATACTGGCGAAAGCTCTAAAAGATAAGTGGTCTGCAAAGAGTGCAGATACACCAACACTGGCCTTGAATGGTGTGAAAGTGGTCTGCAGATCAAGGCTATCATCCAAAAAAAAGTTTTCTTCCGCTAGATCAGTCATGGTATTTCGAGTGACACCACCTGTCACTTCAGAGAAGACCTTCCACCTCGTTGTCAAATGATATTGGAAGTGCATATCTGGTGTGATATACGGTTCAGAGTGAGAGCTAGAGTCAGAATAGTTGCCTAGCTGAATACCAGCAATCAAATGCCATTTTTCCTGACTGATCTTAAACCAGGGATTGAATGTTATCCATGTGCGATTTTGTTTGACATCGCTGATATAGGAGGATGTATTAATTTGCAACTCGGCACCCAGGTTCTGGGTACTGCTGATAGACCAGTCCACATCTACATCCATACCCACGTTATTTTCCTCCGCAAAAACGTCACCACCACTTTCTTTGTTTGAGGAGAAAACCCAGTAAGGAGCTACCTTGTATTTAAGTCGGCTATCTGCTTGTCCATTATCAGCAATAAGAATACCTGCATTAAAGGAATTAAAAACGATCTTATCTGTAAGAAAATTTTCACTTGCCAGTGCCTGATCGAAATGGGTATCAGAAATGCCATAGTGATGATAGCTTCGCCCCTTCCATCCTAAATCCCAAGCTGCTATACTTTTCTTGCCAATCATCTCTCCCTCAAAGTCCATTTGTGTCAGAGCACTACTACTCAGATCATCTCTCACGGGTCCCTTCCCAAAACTCTCATGCCGGGCATGGATTGTATACCTGTATTTGTCTTCAGCAAAGTTATGATGATAGACCTGGAAGAGAGGCGATTGAAAGTTGCCATACCCTGCCTTCAAAAAGGTCTTGTAAATTGTTTCTTCAACGGGCTCCTCAAGATCTTTGGCAGTGAGGTCAGCCTGGAAGACAGGCACTTCGAAAGTCGGCTCACTCAACTGATATCGTAATGGTAATTTTCCAATTGTTCTATTCTGGATGGTGGACCTTTGGTATAACCTGGTGGACTTCGGAAGATTAATCTGCTTCTCTTTTTCAACAATCACCTCGGCATCTACTATCTCTCCATCGGAAGGCTCCGTATCCTGGGCATGTCCCAATGAAGCCCAACATACAATTGATAATATTAGTAATAATCGCATCATTGGTCAGAATTCAGTGTGTCCTGTGATTGCTGGATAAGTGAGTTTTCCAATGTCTCCACTGCCTCCAATTGCGCTTTGGCCAGTCCGACTAGTTCTTGATCTTCTGATCTTTCGATAATGGAATTTAAGGTAGCCTTGGCTTGCAGTACTTCATCCATCCTCAGATAGTTGTCTGCTAACAGTAAATAGGCTCTTCCAGTCCATTGCGGATAGGAAGCATATTCCTTGATCAACTCGAACAGTGATTCATTGGACTGTTTGAAAAGACCTCTGTCGGCAAATATTGAAGCTATTAAAAATTGTGCCTCAGCTCCATTTTCGTTCCGAGACTCATTCATCACTTTGATAAACTCATCAACTGCATTATCAGACAGACCTTGTTTTCTATACACTTTACCCTTACTCATCCATGCCACACTATTACCAGTTAATGGCTTCCATTTACTATCAAGTATTGCATCAGCATAGAACAAAACGCTATCCAGAGCCCCCAAACCTAAGTGGGCATACATCAATCCTTCTATCGCATTGTAATCTTCTTTTCTATTCCGGGCAGATTGCTTCAATAACTGATAGTTGGTAACAGCCTCATCGAATCTTGTCAGCTCTAGTAATGCTTTACCCCTTTTATCCAGCATGCGTGTGAAGAATCCATGAGAAGGAAAGGATTCTAGCGCAGAATAGGTCTCAATGGCAGTTTGCAAATCATGCTGTCTATAAAAGCACTCTCCCATATAATAAAAAGCATCAGGACGGAGGGAGCTGGTGGGATACTTCTCAATGAAATCTTGGAAACGTTTAGCGGCCTCATCATAATTTTGATTGAAATAGAAGGTCTTAGCCTGTTCAAATTCAATAAACTCCAGACCATCGTCATCAGGGTGAGCTTTTCTGAATTGGTTCAGGTATTCATCAAAATCTTTGATCTCCAAACCGCTTTTTTGTAATGTCTGCAGACCTAGTATAGCATCATTGGCTGCGACATGAGAGATATGATTATCCAGAATAAACACAAAGTCGGTTTTAGCCATTTCGTTTTGGCTCTGGTTGATTCCACATAAACCTCTCTTCAAATAGGCGTACGGAAGCAATTGACTTTCAGTGTATTGTGAGATAAATTGATCAAATGCCGCGTAGGCCTTTGAGAACTGCTCGCTTTCAAAATAAGTCTGCCCTAGCTGCATGAGGGCATTATCAGCATAATGAGACTGGCTGTATCTTTCAAACACCTGTCGAAAGTGAAAGTCACTTTTCTCCAGGTCGGCCTTCAAAGCATAAGTCAAACCTAATTGGTATAATACATAATCTTTGTTAGGGATATCAACATCCAACATGGATTGATAGGCTGTGATGGCTTGGTCATATTCTTTGAGCACATAATGGCAGTCGGCTAGTCGTACTTTTCCGTCATAGTAATGAGGATGTGTTTGAGGTGATTGGTCTACAAATTGTGAAAAAGAGCCCAGCGCCTCACGGTAAGACTGGGCATTGTATTTTAAATAGCCTATGCCATATTGACTATCGGCCCAAAAACGATCGCCTTTCTCTGTCAGGCCAATTACCCTTAGGTAATAATCTCGTGCTACAATTTGTTGATTCAGAATAGCATGTATTTCGGCTAAAAGAAAATTTGCCTCAATAACCATGTTTTGTTCATTCGGGTATTGGAGCGATTTCTCCAAATAGAGTTTAGCCTGATCAAAATTCGCTTCATTAAAAACCAGCTGCCCTTTTAGAAAAGCTACCTGTTGGTAGGTAACCTGAAGCCTCTCATTTGGGTTAGTGACACTCTCGATATAATCTATAGCAGCGTCATAATTAGAGGTCCTCAGATAAGAGCCGGCTACTATTTCTTGCGCTTCAGCTTTCCACTTACTGGATGGAAACTGCTTAATAAACTGATTCAAAGTAAAGATCGCTTCGTCATATTGTTCTAGTTCGGCATTGATCTTCCCTGCCAAGAACCATGATTGCTCCTGAATGGAAGTGCTAAAGTCTACTTTAGAAGCTTCTTCAAAAGCATTCAGTGCGAAAATCTTCTGCTCAGTATTAAGGTATAGGTGACCTAGCCTGAAAGCTGCAACCTGACCTGTCTCCGTCGATTCCAAAGCGGCTATTTTATAGTTTTCTATCGCCTTTTCATCATCCCCAACCTGATCTGCTGAATAGCCAGCCTTGTAGTATACTCCAGCCGATGTGGTATTAGGGGAAAGCGTTATTCCCTCG
The DNA here is from genome assembly GCA_019192485.1 of Cyclobacteriaceae bacterium HetDA_MAG_MS6. Taxonomy (GTDB): domain Bacteria; phylum Bacteroidota; class Bacteroidia; order Cytophagales; family Cyclobacteriaceae; genus MS6. The sequence goes on from JAHCMJ010000081.1 coordinate 5,948, forward strand.
CCAAAAGCTATCGCTGCATTAGCGTAGTCTCCCTGCTCGAAGTATGCCTCTCCCAACAGGCGATAAAGGTCTGGTTTTGTCTGATCCAGGGCATTGGTTTCTCGCTCATTGATATACTTAACCAATTCATCATACTGCTTTTCATCCAAATAGGATTGTGCTATAAACGGCGTAACTAAGCCTCCCATCTCTTCGTCGTCAACTATCAATTGAAAGTGGTCAAGCGCTTCCGACTTACTTCCTTCCTCATACAGAAGATATCCGGCGTAATAGTGGGCTTTAGGGGCCACTTCCTCATAATAGGTAGCCTCTTTAAAGCTCAGCAAGGCCTCATCGTTTTTACCCACTTGAAACAATGCATAGGCCTCTTGATACCGAGCAAAACCATACTCAGTGTCACTCAAGAAAAACTGATCTGTTTCTTTATAGTAAGAGACAGCTTTTTTATACTGTTGCTGATTGAAATGGTAGTTTGCAACGTCGACATGCATCCTAAGTATCAACTGCTTCTCATCTCCATCGGAAATATAACCTTGAGCTAATGAGACGGCATTTTCCTTATTGAGTTTAAGGGCACTTAGTGCTTGATAATATCGTGCATGATCTGATTTGGCATGGATACTATATTGATCAACGAAATGCTCGAAGGAATTGTATGCCATTTGCCAATTAGAGGTAGCTATGAATCTTTCTCCTTCGGCAAAAAGATCATTAACAGAAGATTCGGATTCTCGATTTTGAGCAGAGAGCAACAATGCCCACCCCAAACATGAGAGACATAACAAAATTCTCAATTTTTGACCTGTTTGATTAGGAGTAATAACGAGTTTTCTCACAAATTGGTACACTGCTGTTTAGGTCATCAATTTGAATACCAATTCTTTGAGGAGTTCACCGTCTGGACGAACATTCCCATTGATACCTTTGGATCTAAGATCAGCATCATGAATAAACTCTATGTTTCTCAAAACTACCGGCAATGAGTAATGTGAGCTAGCCCTGACATACTCTTCCGCAAAAAACGGGTGTACCCCAATAGCCTTTGATATGGTGTTCTTGTCCTTAGATGAAGACTGATGCACAAGCAACAGCTTGGAGAAATAGGAAAAGAGATTGAATATGGTCAGAATCAAAGGGTTGTTGGAGGGATTGGAAGCGAAATAGTTGACTATCTTGATGGCTTTGGCCATATTCTTAGAAGATAAGGCGTGTTGCAACTCAAAAGTGTTATACTCTTTGCTAATACCGACATATTTGTGAACGATCCTTTCGTCTATTTCCTGTCCGTCTTTCACGTTGAGTAGTAACTTCTCTATCTCATTCGATAGGCGCTGTAGGTTGTTTCCAATATTTTCTGCTAGCAGCATGACTGCTTTACTAGTCAATTTCACTTGCCTTGCTGATGAATAGCTTTGAATCCAGGAGGGCACTTGATTATCATAGATCTTTTTTGAGTGTAGAAAAACAGCATGTTTTTCGAGGGACTTGCCAACTTTGGTCCGCTTATCAAGTGTTTTGTATTTGTACCCGAAAACCAATATGGTCGAAGCCAATGGATTTTCGAGATATGCCATTAGCAACTGCTGATTTTCTTCTTTATTCCATCCTCTCAGTTCCTGGGCCTCCTTTACGATGACCACCTGGCGCTCGCCCATCATCGGATACTTCCTCGCAGCTGTTAGGATCTGCGCGAAGTCGATCTCTTTGCCATACAAGACATATTGGTTAAAGCTTTTTTGAGCATCATCCAGGGCATTGTTTTCAATATGCTCGATGATATTGTCAATAAAAAAAGGCTCATCACCTTGCAGGAAGTAGACAGGAGCGTACTTGCCTTGTTGGATGTCCCTTACTATTTCAGCGTATTCAGCCACGGGCCAAAATTAGGGACTGAAGTTTACACGATCAGCTTTTTTAGGGACTATCTTGGCCTACAAAATCAGCAGTATAAAAATCCGAGCCAAATAATCTATCAGCGTTGTCCAGTTTTCTACTCAATTCGGTACAAATGGTTTTGATAACACCCGAATTAATGTGAAACCTTTCCTGTGCTGCATAAAAGTGTTCCTGATCATCGTTAAAATCATCATCCAGATAGTACATATTGTTTATCGTATGAATGTAAGGGTCCATCCCGCTGTGAGTTTGCATGGCTGTAACAAAGTGATATTTTGCTTTTGCCCATTGATATTGTTTATTCAAGAAATCGTTCTCAATATCACCTGAGAGGTCAGAAACCGCCTTCAGTACTTCATATTGGAGGTCAGGAACCTTCTCTAATTCCTCTAACCAAAAAGAGAGTTCGTAATGCGCAAACCCAAAGTAAATGTTAGGGGTTTGAAAGCTAGCTTCCATAACATTGAGCTTCGATATGATCTCGTTATAGCAGTAGACAGAATCAACAAATATCTTCTTGAATTCAGCTTTCATTCCTTCATCTGGCGCCAAAAATTTTCTTTTCTGAGAATAAAGCGACATTAGCGAAGAGAATCGTTGACCAAAGATACTTGACAGTTGTTTTTGATAAAAGTTTTTTAACTGAGTGCCCCTCAGAAACAATTCATGGACTCTATTCAGCTGATTGGAGTTATCGCTATATGGATGGGATAAAATAGATGAGGCAAAGTTTTTATAAGAGAGAGTTTGATCCTTGATCTTACTTTGCCCCAATCGGATCTTTATTTTCACTAATAAAAAGTAAACCTCTTTTTGATCTGAAGCAATACTGGAGTTTTTATGAAATTCAAAGTCAATGTTTGGCTTCCTTTCTTTAGATGAATCTTCTTTGTTAAACTCGCTTAAAAGATCATTCCGATACTTTTCAAATTGACTCTTCTTTTCGTCATAAGCCTTATTCAAAGTCTTCGGTGCTTGATAAATTTTGAAATAAGGTTTGGTTCGGCTTATCCAAATTGAATTTTGAAGACGGACAACTTTCATCAATTTGATTATAAAAGCTGATTTCTTCTTTATTCTACTAAAAAATGTCCAGTTTCTAGGCCATCTTGTTATCACTATTCGCGGATTAGTTATTTGCCTGCTATTACCTGATTCGACGAGTTGAATCTCAGTGACCTCTTGAGCCCTTAGTACATCCTCGTTGAGTTCTTTGCCAGACAGTCCGGAAACTGTTTTGTAGTTAGCCATATCCTGCCAGAGGGAGTCCTTGTAAGCCTTGTTGACTTTGGTGACAAAAGGTAAAAGCAACAGCTCCTCAATCTTGAAAAGAATGGACTTAGCCCGAGGCTCATTGAGCTGGTTAGCAGACCAAGACCGACGGTCTTTTTTGCCTCGGTTGGTCAACCCTTGCAAGAAAAGAGAATCGTCGATCAGTGTGATTATTTTCTGTATCTGAAAGGCTGCTTTCAGATTTTTATAAGTTTTATGATAAAATGCCGAACTGATGAAGTAAAGCATAAAAACATACTCCAGGGAGTAAGCCTTCACCGGCAGCTGATCCAAAATATCCTCAAAATCTTTCAATAGATCTTTATCGGGCTCCTTTTCATAGCGACTAAATAGGAGTCTATTAAGTATACTCATCAGTTCCAATGAAGTGTCGAGTTTCTCTCCTAGGATGTCAGCGTCTTGTTCAATTGCATCGACACAAATGGAAGATAATATGGCATTCCCCAAATCCGAATAGCAGTTGGCCAACGTATTGATTTTGATGCTTCGAGGATTAGTGTATTTTGGCGAAGACACTCCATCATTTAAAAACTCAAGAGCTTTCAGCAATTGTTCTTTGATAAGGTCGTTGATATAGTTTTCCTTATACCCCTCCTTTTTAATTTCCGCAAACAACGCTGAATAGTATATACTTCTGTTTCCCTCATCTCCTTGATAAAAGGACCGATTGGATTGATCTTTCGATTCGATTCCTTGCCAAAAAGAATTGATAGCCAATAAGTAAAATATCGTACCCTGAACAGGTAGATTGTAATCTCGTCGGGCACTGGCCGGAATATTTACTCCCTGTTTTTTGGCAAAAGTTTGTTTGGTCATAGGTTGATTATTACTATCCAACAGAGCGTTTTTTAGCATTCCATTCTTGAAATATAGAATATCACCGAGCTTATTCAGAAACTCCACTTCAATCATATAAGGTTTATGAACATTAAGCATGTGAGAAATGAAGTCAAAGCCTTCCAAGGTCCTTTTGATATTAGTATTAGTGATGGAATTGATGCCATTTTTTTCCAGTATGGAAAGTGAGGCCATAAAGGGCTGATACAGCAACCTCAAGTTTTCGAAAACAAACAGCTTGTTCTGAGAGCGGATAAGACCTTCATCAGAAATAGGCTCATTTAGAAATCGAGAGATAAAATGAAAAGCCTGGAAGCTATAAAAATGTCCGTTTTCTTTCAGGACTACTGTTATCCTCGTTCTGTCCTGAAAAAGTCTCAGAAAAAGAGCAATCACTACTTCTATCTCAGGCCGACTCGTTACATTTTTGAGTGAGTCATTGTCCTTGATTTTGAGAAGATCTGTTTTGACTAAGCCTACCCACTCTGAATGGGTTTCAGCAGCTGAGTCATGAAGGGCTTTATACCATTTCCCTATTTCGTCCTTTATGGCTTCTGTGCTGCTTTCACCAAAGATTTTAGTAATTCTCTCTTCTAAAGACCTGTTTTCTTTTAAAAAAGAAGTCAAATTGATGCTTGCATTATCCTGGTGAAATTTAACAAACGCTTCAAAGAGCGCTTCTGGTCCTACTTGAATTAGTTGTTTCTTAATGAAGGCTGGAGCGGTATCTTTTGTAACTTCTACCTCCTGGAAACCTAACTCCTTCACATTAAAATTTCTAAGAGCGAGAATTTCCCTTTTTAGCCCGTCATAGGTCATCAGAGCCGAATCATAGTTGTTCTGCTTCTCAAAGGTGAGTCCAAGCTTCAGTGCATTTCGTAGGTAGACAACGAAATTGTACATGTAGTTTTCAGACTTTTTTCGAACCAGATAGCGCAACTCCTGAATAGCATCCATGTAATAGATAATGGCATCATCATACTCCTGATCATAGTACTCGAGGTCTCCTAAAATCATATTGGACAAAGCCAAAGAGTGAATAAACTTCTGATCGTCCTCTTTGCTATTGGATATTCGGTTTTGATAGACCTGCCTTAGCTCCTGAAGTTTGGACTTATAGTGTATTTTGGACTGTCTGGACTCATCCAGGGTAAAGTTGAAAGCTGCGGCCTCCAGATCAGAAACTTTTGACAGGTACTTAATTTCATTTTTTACTTTACCAATGAATTTGAAATCATACAAACCACTGGTTATTCGATCGACATGGGTTTGCGTAAAGTAGTGCATGATGTCTTTAATGAAATTTCGAAGTTGCGGTGCCTTGCTAACAGCAATAATCTCAGGTGTGAGCTCTAGTGTGCGCCAGGAAAAAGCATTATTATGATACTTATAGAGATGATCAACTATGAAAGAAGACGATACTAATAACTTGTCGCTGAATGACTTTAAGTATCTTTTTTGGCTGATGTAAAAAGGTGTAACGAGATAGTTGATCAGACCAAACTTGTATTGGTCTTCTTCGGTGAATCTCAAGTAAAACCCCGCATTTTCAATATCTAAACGTTCATCATCGGTTACGAAGAACCTGCCGAATTCACTGGAAAAATTCTTTGGCTTCACTATATAATCCTCAAATAAGGAAGTGATCTTTTTTGGTGATCCGTTACTTTGATAGGCCAAGTAGGTAGTGAAGTTCAATAAGGTGTACATCACCTTTACCCTCATCAAGTTAGTAACTCTGGCTTCATGAACATGGCTGTCGCCCTCTTCAAAATATAGGTAAAGAGGAGAACCACTATCAAAGAACCTAGCGTAATATGACTTCAGGTTTGTTTTGGCTAGCCTCTGAACCTCGCTGTCATTCTCGTTCTTGGGTAGCAGAAACTGACAGATGTACGATTCGGTCATAGAGTTGATGTTCGACTTGCGTCTATCCGAGTCGTCTGAATAAAAGCTGGGTACATAAAACACTTTATTAAATAGGCGATCGACGGAGTGTTCCCTATTGTTGGAGGCATCAGCTACTGCCGCGTCATACATGTCATCACCTGCAATGAAGATGAATTTAGCTTTGGTGCTGTTGAAAAAGGACTTCAAACTTTGTAGCATCCTTGTAATCCTTTCTTGCCTAGTCTCCCTATGACCATTTCTAGCAGAAGGTTCGAAATGTTTGGTATCATACTCCGGCTCGATCTTGTCGAGTTCGTCCATAACAAATACTATTTGACGATTGATAGGCCAAAAAGGGATCAATCCTGCACCCTTATTCATCACTTCAATTACATATTGAAGCTCAGTCTGTATTTCATACTTACCCGCTATAGGACGTGTATGCGTTCGTCTTCGGTTCCAGTTAAAAAATTGATTTCGCACAAGTCCAGCAGAAGAGATATCAGTAGTCTCTGCATATATCCTATTGGTTAATTGATCCAGGTATCTTATTGCATCAATGAAATATGGTCTTTGGGATCTCAGCACGATCGTCATGACCAATTTTGACATCAGTGCCAATAAGAGAACAACTAGGATTTCGAGGTAGTTTAAAGGGTCTGATAGAGGCTTTTTAGGATTTCCACGTGGATGGAAAAGAGCATGCATTAGTTGGAGAGATTCATCCAGAAGATGGGTGATTCCCTTTATAGAGTTGTTGATATTGATCAACAGCCAACCTATGTTTTCAACTGGTTCAGGATTGCCGCTTTCATAGTGTATTTTGACGGAATCTGTGGAAGGAATCAAATTTTTACCCACCTCTTTTTGCAATGAATCAAGTCTAAATTTTAGCAGTTCGGAGTGATAGGTTTCAACCTTTTTAAGCTGGAATAGCTGGCTCTGAGTGCTGCCGAACTTTTTTTGACTTGGGAAGTAGCTTGTCCATACTGCACTACTTTGCAATTCGTTAAAAACCTCTGAACCCTTAACACCTATCGAAAACATATATCCAATGGTCAAAGCTATTATCCATAGAAAACCAACCCTAAGAAAATAGAAATTTCGTCTGGCCTGCCTGCATGTTTGCCGTAGATCAGAAACAATTTGTTTTAAAACATCAAGATCCGAAATATCTTCTTGACCAATATCAAGATTCACGGTCAGAACATCTTGGCTTCTTAGCTTCCATGTTCGCCATATCTTAATCAGGTGACTTTTTTGCGAGGTAGGATTAAGTCCATGAATAGAATATATGATAACAAACAGTATGAAGTAACCAAGAATTGCTAATGCCCAAGTCTCAAAGTATTGTGAGCAACTGAAATAAAAATAATGAAACAAAAAGAGAAAGAAGATGATTGCTAATAACGACCTCCAGATACTCTTCGGTCCTCCATTAAAGAAGCTTTTGGTTAGATTTCCAAATGCAACCAATACTAGAAAGCATAAGATTAAAAAAAGTTGCTGACCCAGACGTCCTTCGGTAGTTTCAAAAAATTTTATTACAAATAATGGCGTTGAAAACAGGAAAATCTTGGAGAAAGATAGGATTACAAGTGTAAGCCCAACTGCTACCCACAGTAATCGAAGTACTTTTCTCCAATCCAGGTCTTTTTTGTTTCTTACTTTGCGAAGCACCTCATTAACCAAGCTAGTTTTACCCATCCCTCTACTACCAGTAATGAGATAAGTGCCTGACTTGGTTTGATCATGCACAAGAATCTGTTCGAGCTTGTTCTTGATCTCAAGTCGGCCTATGATACGATCATCTTTCTTCTGTGGATTAGAAGAAGTATGAAAGTATTCATAGTCTTGAAGCTTGACGTAAACCGTGCTAATCTTTGGGCCATACTTGGCCAAACTGTCCAATACCTCTTCCTGATTCGAGGTATCATGAGTATCTTCCAGCATGTGATTTAGGTTCAGTGATGAATCCTAAAATATAAAAATTTCGGTAAAGGGTCTTAAGCAGAAACTATCAACGATACCGTTTCAAAGAATGATTCTACTCAAACTTAGAATGTTAATAATGTACAAGTACGTTTTACAAAAATCAATTATGCTCAACAACCTCCTCTCCGACCTCCTTCACAATAAAAAAGCCATCATCTCCTTCGCTCTGATACAGAGGCATGAAGATCATACCATCCATCGGAGAGTGGATAGGACCCTGGTGGTCAATTGCCAATTGTTGACCTGCTACTATTTGTTGGAAGTTATGAAAGCCCGGTAACATGCGAAATCCGTCACCTTTTTTGACTAAGTGCCTGTGAAGAGCCTTTACCTGTTTTGGAAGTTGCTGAGAAATTAGTGCTAGGTTTTTGGCGTAATGATCTTGATGCTCATGATCATGACGGGAGATGCAACCTGCCGTTTCTAATATTTCCCACAGTCCTGAAGTATGTAATTGATAAACCTGCTCCGTCCCTATCATTCCACCCTCAAAAGCGAAAGACACATATCCTTGGTGATGATAATACGATAGCAATGTTCCTTTTAAATATCGATCCAAGTCTACTACTACTGGTAAATGCAAGGCTTTGATAACTGGATGATTGGCTTCATCTTCGGGGACAACGATAAAGTTGCCTTTATCGGAGGATGTAGAGTGTAAGTCTGCCAATATCTTTAAATCAAAGACACCTTGACTTTCTTGCTGAATAAGATCAGAAATAGCTAATTGCTCTTCATCTTCCTGACCTTGTCCCTCTCCTCCACTGATTAATGCAAAATGCTCATCATCCCAACTTCTATTGAGATCGTAATCTATGAATCTTCGATTGCTTTCAATGGCTTTGATATTACCCAATATGCCAATAAACTTCCCTCTGAAAGGAATATTGTTTTGTACTATAGAGGAGTAGACGTTTCGAAAGGCATGGATGCCAATCTGTTCATTACCATGCAAAGCTGCAATACAGATAACTAACGGACCTGGCTGGTCCCCCTGTATCTTTCCGAGCAATCTGTCCATTAATGTTTCTTTGTAAGATTCTTTAACAAACTAGAGGTAATATTAAGAAAGTTTCCTTCTGTGATGATTCCCACTAATCGATTGTTTTTGACCACCGGGAGGCAATCTGTTTTTTCACTTTTCATGAGTCGTAAAGCCTCCTGAATAGTAGCTTCAGGGTGGATAGTTGGAGGGTTGGTGATCATCAGGTCTTTTACTACTACATTACCATTGGGGTTGACATTGGTCTTCTTGCCATAATACTGTAGTAGAATTCGGTAGTTCATGAGTCCTTTGATCACACCTTTGTCGTCTTCGACTGGCACATGCTTGATCCGCCGCCAATTCAGGATGTCGGAAACCAATTCTGGGATATCATTTTGATGGACAGTAAAAAGATCGGTAGTCATAAATTCTTCTACAAGCATAGCATATGGATGCCAGGTAGCAATATCATCCAGGGTAGCTAAGTCCCATTCATGAATGGGTCGCTTCTGTCTCTGATTCTCAATCATACAAGAAGTAATGGCTATTAAAACCTCTTCCCTACTTGTTTCTTTCAATAGCTTAATGTGCGAATTCAATATCCATTGGGTACCTGTCTGCCTTGACTCATTGCGCGCCTCAATCACACCCAGATAACGATCTATATCCTTCTTATCAATGTTGTTTTTTGCCAAGCCTTCCTTTGCGATAGGTAGCAGCTCCTCTGAAATGAGTTTCGAAACACTAACTTTTCTTCCATTGATCCAGGTGAAATCAGTGTTAAGCCCTTCCCTGGCAGCGGACATAAAATTGTCCTTAGCATGATCAAATTCCATTTTGCTAGTGATGTCTGGGTAGTGATCATCAAAGGCATTCATCAAGCCCAACCAAAAGGCTGCATTGGCAATTTCATCTAGTGTAGATGGACCAGCTGGAAAAACCCTGTTTTCGATGCGGAGATGAGGCTTACCATTAGGGCTGATGCCATAACATCCTCTGTTCCAACGATACACCGTCGAGTTATGAATCATCATGGCTCGGAGTTTTGGTGTGATACCTTCATCCATCAGCTTCATGACATCTTTTTCGGCATCTGTCATTAACATGACCCTGAATCTTACTATA
>JAHCMJ010000082.1 GCA_019192485.1 Cyclobacteriaceae bacterium HetDA_MAG_MS6
AAATCAGTAGTCAAAGTCTTTTTGTCTGAACAAGAAATGAGTATCCAATTACGAACCCAACCGGCAACTAGAAGCTCTCTGTAAACTCAACTCTTCTAGTATGTAAAAGTTCACCTGCTTAATGACTGCCTAAATCACAGATATCCAAACTCGGTTTCAAAAAAAGGCAGGGTCGATTTTCAAGTGGTACTTTCAACAGTATCGTTGGTTTGATGCCCTGATCTTCTCAGGAAGGGTTGTATATCATCAACTACTTTTCTTTTCCATTGGCACCAAACAAACCAAGTTGATTGTCTTCTTTTTCGACCTCGCCCTTAACTTCACTTTTTAGTTTTTCGAGTAGGGTTTCTGGTTTCTCATCAGCTACGGGCTTGATATTTTCCTCAGATTCAATAGCGACTACTTCGTCTTTTCGTTCAATACGTACAACTTTTTGAATGTTTTGAACAGGAAACTTATTGCCTATAGCTTTCCATCCTTTGACATCTATCTGATCTTCGAGTTTGTATACTTCCTTGAGGTGTTTATTCTTTTCACGATATGTAACTTCAACCTCTGCTGACTCCCCTAAATCCGCATACAATAATTTAGAATTTTTGGCTTCCGTTATAAAAAGGAATCTCTTATTGGTTGTGGTTGTTTCTACCTGAAATCGTTTAACATAAGCAGTCTTGGACGAAGCATCAAAATGTATGGCACTGATCACTTGCTCTGCTTCAAACTTCGTCAAACTAAGCACTTGATTCACCTCATATCGATTGGTCATTTCGAACGAGGTTAGTTCATAACTTCCTTCCTTATAAAAAACAATGATTTGATCCTCGGCCTTGAAATTACCCAAGTACTCGCCGCGGTCATCTGTATTGAGTCGGCCAATCGTAGGATCGTACCATATGTCAAGTCCTCCCAACGTCGACTTACCGGCGGCCTTGAATTGAACTTTTCGTACAGGATATTTGGTAAGAATATTACCTCCTGCTGCTCTACCTTTAATCTCGATATCGGCAAAGTCAAAGTCAAACACCTTTTTCCTGGCTGTGCTAGATGCCGTCAGATATACTGTAACGACCTCTGCCTCGCCGTTAGGGCTAGCAGAAAAGTGATGAACCTTTGAGCCTTTACCACCTTTAGTCAATTCATATTCTTTATCTCTGGTGATACTCAGTACCTGAAAGCGTTTGACCATTGTCCTTCCTGACTTACCATCTGAGTAGGCCATGTTGTACACCATACGTTCGTCGCCTTTTTTAAAGACTCCAACATACACTATGTTTTTACCCACAAAGACCTTGTCTTGTATCCTGGTGACCTGACAAATACCGTCTTTTCTGAAAACGATGACATCATCAATATCCGAACAATCCGAGACAAATTCGTCCTTTTTCAACCCATATCCAATGAAGCCATCTTGTCTATTCACATAGAGCTTCGCATTATTGGCAGCCACAACAGTTGCAGCAATGGTATCGAAGTTGGTTATCTCCGTTTTGCGTTCCCTCCCTTTTCCATATTTGTCCAGCAAATTTTGATAGTAGCTGATGGCATAATCTGTAAGGTGAGCTAGGTGGTGCTCAGTCTCTTTGAGGTCATCACCCAGCTTTTTCATTAATTCATCTGCTTTGAAGCTGTCAAACTTCGAGATACGCTTGATCTTGATCTCTGTCAGACGTATAATATCATCTTGCGTAATCTCTCTGTAAAACTGTGGCTTATAAGGATCCAGGCCTTTGTCGATGGTATCCAGAACTGCCTCCCATGTTTCACACTCCTCAATGTCACGGTAGATCCGATTTTCAATAAATATCTTTTCGAGTGAAGAAAAGAGCATCTTCTCTAAGAGCTCGGCCTTCCTGATCTCCAGCTCTTGTTTAAGCAAGTCGACAGTCTGATCAACCGATTGGGCCAGAATCTCTGACACGCCAATAAAGTGTGGCTTGTCAGCAATGATGATGCAGGCATTGGGCGAAATAGATACTTCGCAGTCTGTGAAGGCATATAGTGCATCAATCGTGATGTCAGGTGATGTCCCGGGAGCAAGTTTAATCTGCACCTCAATATCTTTGGCTGTATTATCGACCACCTGCTTGATCTTGATCTTACCTTTGTCATTGGCCTTGACAATGGATTCAATGAGGGATGTAGTAGTAGTGGCAAAGGGAATATCCTTGATGATCAGGGTACGTGAATCTTCCTCCACAATGGTGGCTCTGACACGCACTTTACCTCCACGTCTGCCGTCATTGTAATCGGATACGTCTATCTTTCCTCCTGTCAGGAAATCCGGATATAACTTTACTTTTTTTCCCTTCAGCAAGCCGATAGCACCTTGGATCAGCTCACAGAAGTTATGAGGAAGAATCTTAGTCGATAAACCTACAGCTATACCTTCTACACCTTGCGTCAGTAATAGAGGAAACTTGACGGGAAAGGTAACCGGCTCCTTCTTACGTCCATCATAGCTTAACTGCCACTCAGTAGTCTGGGGGTTGTAAATAACATCCAGTGCAAACTTTGAAAGCCTAGCCTCAATATATCTTGGTGCCGCCGCGCTATCTCCTGTCCTAACATCTCCCCAATTTCCTTGAGTATCAATTAGTAGGTCTTTTTGACCTATGTTGACAATGGCATCTGAAATGGAAGCATCTCCATGAGGGTGAAATTGCATAGTACTTCCTATGATGTTAGCTACCTTGTTATACCGCCCATCGTCCATCTCCTTCATGGCATGAAGAATACGACGTTGTACAGGTTTGAGGCCGTCCTCTATAGCTGGCACGGCCCGTTCCAGGATAACGTAAGAAGCATAATCCAAAAACCAATTTTCGTACATTCCCGATACGGGAACTACATCATGGATTTCATTTTCTTCAAGTTGTTCCGACATTATATTCAGCTAATCCAGTTTATATATATAGCGATTCTTTTTCCAGCCTGTAGATACGTTTCACTAAACCTTGAGAATGCAATTCGTTTGCTACTAACGTTCCTCCAATCTGATCAGCTCTGTTACCATCTCCTCAATGTATGGAGCTACACCTGTTGAATGTGTCCCTCCCTCCAGGGTAGTGAGTGTAACAATCTGATTTGATACCCCAACATCATTAATCAAATGTTCCAGGTAATCGACAGAATTTTGATATGGCACTGTGACATCGGCATCCCCGTGATACATAAATACTGGATTTGTAGGTATCCAAATAGGTGTATTATCCTGAAAAGCATCGTTAATGAAGGAATAGGTCTCTCCGTCTGGGTCGGCCAGGTAATCGGCATCAACCAAATCTGCTACTGTCTCTGTAAGTTGGGCATTAATTTGAGAACCGGACAATGAGCCATCAAAATAAGATGGGATGTTAGTAGCATATGGCTCATTGAAAAGCAAAGACAACGGCTGCTCCCAATCGAAAGTCTGCCGATAAGCTTCGGCTACATAAGCTAGATAAAAAGGCTGGCTATAGGTCTCTTGCTCAAAGAAAAACTCCTGAACGCCTTTGATGTCATATCCCCCAGCAGCAGGAAATGAAGCTATCAGATCAAAACCTTCTACGTCATTCTCTTCAATGTATTTATGGGCAACCATTGTGGCGTAGCCTCCTTGTGAATAACCAGCCAGATACAATTTGTCGTTAATGTTTACTTCCAGGTCTTCGGCCAGATTTCTCCCTGCCAGGACATTATCAAAAATGGCACTTGCAGTCACATCTTCTACGTAATAAGGATGCATGATATCTACTGAGCTGCCAAATCCGATAAAATCAGGTACGACCACCACCATTCCAAATGAAGCCAGAGCGCCATACAAAATCAATTCTGAACTAGTACTGAGTAGTTGACTAGGTGCTTGTGCGTTACCAGCTATGGTCCCATGTTGGTAGCTGATCATTCCTACTTCATCCTCGGTCTGTGGGATCAGAACCAGACCAGATGCGGTAATGGTCTGACCTTTAAACTCTGTGTCATATTCCACTTGATAGATATCAACGTCATAAAGTAACTGATTCAGTGGCACTGATATCTGGGCGAGTTGGATGAATACGCGTAAATCATTTTGGGCACGGGAAGACACTAACTCTGAATTTGTCAGAGTACGTTCTACCGAAGCACGTTTTGGTTCATCATTATCGCTACAACCTACAAAGGCTACCGCAATGAAAAAGCTTAGTGAAAATTTCCAGATCAGTGTTTTGGTCATGTAGCTATAGTCTCTTCTACTAGGTCTTTCTCCACTCTTAATTTTTCAATGATAAACTGCTGACGATCAGGTGTATTCTTACCCATATAAAATGTCAGCAGATCTTTTACTTTAGTCTCTTTTTGGAGGATCACTGGTTCCAACTTGATATCTTCCCCAATAAAACCTGCAAACTCATCCGGGGATATCTCGCCTAAACCCTTAAAACGTGTGATCTCAGGTTTATTGCCGAGCTTATCGATAGCAATCTGCTTCTCTTCCTCGCTATAGCAGTAAAAAGTTTCTTTCTTGTTTCGTACCCGAAATAGCGGGGTCTCGAGAATATAGAGATGACCATTGCGAACTAGCTCCGGGAAAAACTGCAAAAAGTATGTCAGTAGCAATAACCTAATGTGCATCCCGTCTACGTCGGCATCCGTGGCAATCACTATTTTGCGATAGCGCAGCCCCTCTAACCCGTCTTCAATATTCAGTGCATGCTGCAGCAAATTGAACTCTTCATTTTCATAGACCACCTTTTTCGTATGTCCGAAGCAGTTGAAAGGTTTACCTCTCAAACTAAAAACAGCTTGGGTTTGTACATCTCGAGACTTGGTGATTGAGCCACTAGCAGAGTCCCCCTCCGTAATGAAGATCATGATATTGTCTTTGAGTTCATCCTTGACTTTTTTGTCATTGAGGTGAAGTCGACAATCTCTTAGTTTTTTATTATGAAGATTTGCTTTTTTGGCTCGCTCGTTAGCCAGTTTTTTGATACCCGCAATTTCCTTTCTCTCACGTTCTGATTGTAAGATACGCTTGAGTAGGGCATCTGCAGTTTCTGAGTTTCGATGTAAGAAATTGTCAAGTTCTGTTTTGACAAAGTCGTTGATGAAGGTTCGCATTGTGGGTCCATCCGGAGCCACATTCTGTGAACCTAGTTTAGTTTTTGTTTGACTCTCAAACACAGGCTCTTGCACTCTCACGGCAATCGAACCTACTACGCTGGCCCTGACATCTGCTGCGTCAAAATCCTTTTTGTAAAAGTCCCGCAATGTCTTCACGATAGACTCTCTAAATGCCGCTAAATGCGTACCTCCCTGAGTGGTATGCTGACCATTGACAAACGAGTAGTACTCTTCTCCATACTGGTTAGCATGTGTCAAGGCAATTTCGATATCATTCCCTTTCAGATGAATGATAGGATATCGTAGTGATTCTTCGTCGGTTTTTCGCTTAAGAAGGTCAAGCAATCCGTTCTCAGAATGGTACCTTTTACCGTTCAGATTGATAGTTAGTCCTGCATTGAGGAAAGCATAGTTCCAGATAAGGTTGTCTAAATAGTCTGGGATAAAGTGGAAATGCTTGAAGACGGTACCATCAGGCTCGAAAGTGATCAAGGTGCCATTTCTCTCGGTACTCTTACTGATTTTAGCGTCAGTTGTGATCTCCCCTTTTTCGAACTCAGCCAACTTCGTCTGCCCGTCCCTAAACGATTGAACTTTGAAATAAGTCGACAAAGCATTAACAGCTTTTGTACCTACACCATTCAAACCCACTGACTTTTGAAATGCTCCGGAATCGTATTTACCCCCGGTGTTGATCTTTGATACGCAATCGACCACTTTGCCAAGTGGTATTCCCCTTCCATAGTCACGCACCTCTACTCGATGATCGGTGACCTTGATATGGATAGTCTTACCATATCCCATCATGTGCTCGTCGATACAGTTATCTATGACCTCTTTTACCAACACATAGATACCATCGTCGTGAGCAGAGCCATCTCCCAGCTTGCCAATATACATTCCTGGACGGAGTCTGATATGCTCTTTCCAGTCCAGTGATTTTATGCTATCCTCGGTATAGTTGACCGTCGCAGTATCCATTCGTCACAATATCAGTTTAAGACCTACCTTCAAAAAGTTTTCAAAATTTGAATTTATACAAAAATCAGAAGACGCAAACGCTATTTTTCTGGCATTTAACTTTAGTAATTATTCAAATGACCGTCTTTAAAATCCTGATTTATAATCAGTTTTTCCTTCTCACAAAAAGCATGTAAAAAACTCCTGATAGCCAAACAAAAAGGAGAAATGGCCCTAGGTAATTGAGATATGCGTAGCTTTTTGTGGATATATGAAGTTGATTGTTGATAACTCCAACGAAACCAACCAGGAGTGTCAAGTACACGTTGATCACAAAGGGCAAGGCATTTAACCAAGCCAATACAGGCTCCGAGGAGTTGGTTGTAAGCGGGCTTATAAGCTTGAGCAGTAACCAGATAAATACATTGATCACCAGGAAAAGGCCCGCTCCGCAATAGAAGAAGTATTCCCTATTGAGGAGTAGCTCCCGGCTACCCGGCTGCAACTGCACCATCACTGGAAGATAGGCGTAGACCAGAGCAAGGATGATCAGGAAAAGTACTATAGAAAGTATCCTCACCAGATTTATAACTTTTACCATATATTAAATCATCGTTTTTGTAATGTAATCCACCTCTTCGGATACTAACCGGCAAAAGTAGAAGCGAAACACAACATAACCTTGAGCGAATCAGTATTTCTGGAATTCATCAATCAACATATGGGTATCATACAGAAAATCCTGTATATGTACTTGAATGATCCACTGGACAAGAGAGATGTCAGGCAGGAGATTCTCCTTCAGTGCTGGAAATCAAGAAATAGCTACCAGGGCAATTCTTCTTTTGCTACATGGATGTATCGAGTTGCCCTAAATACGGTTCTTACATTCAAAAGAAGAGATGAAAAACGAAAGTTTGCTCCCTTGAATGACCGGGATCAGCTGGAAGAATTGCCTCAGCCATCTGAAAACACGGACCTGCTACACAGAGCAGTGCAATCACTCAATGACATCGACAAAACGATTATCACCTTGCATCTGGAAGATTTCAGAAATCAAGAAATAGCAGATATCATAGGCCTCACGAAAAATAATGTAACCGTCAAATTACATCGAATCAAACAATCACTAACAGCAAAACTCAACCCCAGCACTCATGAATGAATTGAAAGAACTTTGGATCACAAGCCAAATGAACCTACAGCATGAGGTCATTGACATGAGGTCATTGAGATCACTCACTCAACGTAGATCGACATCTCCGATATCAAGATTACGAGGATTGATACTGATCAAGGGTATATGTAGCTTTGTACTTGCCATCTTGATGTTAGTCATGCTCCCACTTGCCATTGTACCAGTCAGTCAGTCACTTGTTATCGTTTTAATAGGAGCATACTTCATCACCTCAATTACTTCTCTTCGCCTTTATCTGGGAGCCGTAAGACAAGAAACCTTCTCCAACCTGGGTCAAAGCTTACAAATGTATTCTTTACAGCTCCGTAAGATCCTGACCTGGGAAAATCGGATCGGCATTTTCCTATACCCAATCTCAATAGCTGCGGGCTTTCTAATCGGTGCCAAACTTGGCAATCCGCAGTGGCAAAGTATGTCCAGGTCATTCGATTGGTCATTTCTCATTTCAATGACAATCGTACTTATCCCTATCACACACTGGGTAGGCCGTCGATGGGAACGCCGGACGCTTGGAAATTACCTGGACAGGCTAGAAGAAAATATCAAGGCATTGAACAATGTTGACAGTCATGAAGTATAGTTTTGTGATATGCGACAACTCTGCTGGTTTTCCGTGCTACTCATAGGATGCTATCAAGCACCCAAGGTTGATGGCTTCGATAGAGAAAAATGGGTATCATCAAAGGACCTTTGCGATGAATACAGGGTCAATATTTCTGCTCTTCTCATAAAAGATAACAGCCCTATATTGAGTAGCACTCAAAACGAAGTGCAAAAACTATTAGGATCACCAGAAAGACATCGACTCTACAGACGCAATCAGAAAATTTTTTACTATCCACTCTCCTGCTCAGGAACCCAGGAACTCATGATTATTTTCGATGCACTAGGCAGGGCTAAAGAATTGAGAGTGGTTGAGAGAGAGGTGGATAGCAATTCAGAATAGGACTAATTTATCAAGTTTCCCCTGCCAACTCCAAAGCTTTAGATATCAATTCCTTTGAGACTCTAAAATTTGTTTTTTGCAGCTTTTCTAAAAGAGGCCTTAAAGATTTAATTTTCCCCAGAAACCTTTGCTTTGATAATAACCAACCCCAAGGGTGCCTGTAATATTTGATCCAAGTCTCTCTGCAATGTTTCTCGCCTTCAAATCATCCAAAATTACTAGATCAGCAGATAGCTCCAAGGCCAAATTTATTGCGCTTGCCTCACCTTTATCCACTTGAAGTTCAAGTAATTGCTGTTTCTGATCATCTCTTGGATGAAGTTGTTCAATCCAGCCTGGTAATTCTTCTCCAAATTCTTCGGCGACTACTGGCGTAGTATAAATGTGGTCATATATCTTTTGAAGAATTCCAATTTCACCAATATTACTTAAGGCTATAAGACAACCAGTGTCAGAGATGACAACATTAGGCATTGTTTACATCTCGATCCAACTCGACGGGGGGATAGTTAAAAAGAGATACATCGAATGAGCCTAAAAGCTCCGTAAAGGCTCTTTTTGAAATTCCAGCAAGCTCTGCAGCCTGGCCCAGCGATAGCTTCCCTGCCTCATAAAGTTTTGATGCTAAAGTCATTGAGGCCTCTCTCTCATTCAGATTTAATGAATCTGGTATGTTAATAACCAATTGCTTCATCAGATAAATTTACAAATCTCCCACGAGAGAGCGCAAAGAACCCAGTCAAAAACTAACTAAACGTCGCACATCATGATGATAAGGTTTGAGTTTCTCGATTCCTTTCAGAAAGGCCAGCTCGATGAGAAATGAAAAACCTCCTACCTCACCGCCGCTTTTTTTCACCAGTTCAGCTGCAGCCGCGGCTGTCCCTCCGGTGGCAAGCAGGTCATCATGGATCAGTACTTTATCACCAGGTTTTACGGCATCCATGTGCATCTCTATCTCTGCTGATCCATATTCCAGGTCGTAGGAGTGCTTGATTGTTTTATAGGGTAGTTTCCCTACCTTTCTAACGGGTATAAATGCAACTCCCAATGTTTGAGCCAGCTGCATACCAAATATAAACCCCCTACTCTCAATGCCTATGACACTGGTAAGTTGCAGGGCTTCCCATTGCTCCGCTAGCGCCTCACTTACTCTGACCGAGAGTTTGGCATCTGCGAGTATCGGCGTTATATCTTTGAAAAGAATTCCTGGTTTTGGGAAGTCAGGCACATCACGAATAGTCTTAATCAGTTCTTCCTGTATGCTGGGCATGGTTTTTCATTTTAGCCGCCTAAAATAACATGGTTTCGCCGAGCTGACACCCAACCATAAGAAAATTAACGGAAGTCCTTTACTCGAAGCGAAGAGAGTCAATCGGATCCAGGCGGGAAGCTTTGAATGCTGGTAAGTAACCCGATATGAGGCCTACTGCCATCCCTACTGCTACGCCAAAGAGTATCCACACCCACGGTATGATAAAAGAGCCAGAACTAATAAAGCCTGATACGAGATTACCAATCAAGATCCCCAGCACAATGCCTCCAGCTCCTCCCATCTGGCAAATGACCAATGCCTCGATCAAGAATTGCTGTCTGATCTTCTTAGGTGTGGCACCTAAAGCCTTTCGTACACCAATCTCCCTGGTTCTTTCAGTCACGGAGACCAGCATGATATTCATCAAGCCAATGGAGGCCCCTAAAAGCGTGATAAAGCCAATCGTAAAACCTCCGATTTGCAGGTACCCTGTGATCTCTCCAAGCCTCTCTGCCAAGGACCGGCTTACTCTCACCTGAAAGGAATCCTCCTCTCCAGGGCGATCTTGTCTAATGGATCTCATCAGGCCCGTAGCAATTCCTGTGGCATAATCCATTTGTGTGGGATCACTGATCGAAACCGTAGCCTCAAAATTGAGGTTTTTGTTACCGGCTATACGTCTTGCCGTCTCAATGGGGATCATCAGAGTCCTATCCGCTCCGCTATTGCCTCCAACTCCCCCCTGCTCGGACAACCAGCCAATCACTCGAAACTTCGCTCCACGAAAGGATATTTTTTTATTGATGGGATCCTCATTATCTCCAAAAAGGGATTCTTTGACATTGTCCCCTATGATGACGACAAATGCACCATTACGTTCTTCGGCTGCGGAAAAATTTCGTCCGGAGTTCAGGTCATATCCATCTACAGCCAGGAAATCCTGGTCTCCACCTCGGACCCTGAGATTTGGGTTGGAGATCTTTGATCCGTACTTGGCCTCCGCAGTCCAGGTAACTACCGTATTGATACTCACCGTACCCGGGCCTTCATATTTATCTTCGAACATGACCAATTCAGCGTACTTGATCCTAGGATGCACTTTTTCAGACTTTCCTCCCCTACTTCCCCTGTTTGGTCTTTTGCGCTCTACATCAAATGTATTAGCACCCAAATTTGAGAAACTGCTGTTGATGGAGTCCTGAATACCTTCGATAGCGGTAAGGATACCTACAAGTGAGGTGATGCCTATGGCAATGATGGAGGCCGTCAAAATCGTCCGCAGCTTATTAGCATTGATGGATTTGATTCCTTCTCTGATATTTTCTCCAATATCCATATGGATCAAAGGTAATGCGTTGTCAAATAATTATTTTTCCGGTTATATTATTTTTAAACATCTCCATGAGCAGGATTAACGTTTAAAAAACAAATCGGATACAGATATGAAGCGATGGATTGTAATTTTATTACTGGTAGGTTCTCTCAAGAGCTTTGGAGCTTACGTCCTGATCCCAATGGACGAGAGCCAATCCAATCACCTCAAAGCTTACGGTATAGCCTACTGGATGCTAACTAAGGAGGTCAATGTCGACTGGTTACTCAACTATCGAGGTGGCAGCTTCATGGTCAAATACCTCCAGCAATTCGAAAACGAGTGTGTCATCAGAAATGTATCTTATGAAGTCATCTCAGATGCGCAAGCCAATCAAGTGCTCAATGAAATTGCGAGTCCGTCGTCCAACATGGATGTCATGAAACTAGAGAAGCATCCAAGAATTGCTGTTTACTCTCCAAAAAGCAAGCAACCCTGGGACGACGCAGTGACCCTGGTGCTTAGTTATGCTGAAATCCCTTATGATGTGATCTTCGATGACGAGATCATGTATAATGAATTGGCCAAGTACGACTGGCTGCACTTACATCATGAAGACTTCACTGGCCAGTACGGGAGGTTTTATAGAAACTACCGGCATTTCCCATGGTATCAGCAGCAACAGAGGGAGTATGAGGCATCTGCCAGAAAACATGGATATAGCAAAGTGTCGCATCTAAAGTTAGGCATTGTACAACGTATCAAATCCTATGTTGGCAGTGGAGGCTTTTTGTTTGCGATGTGCTCAGCTACAGATACATATGATATAGCGCTGTCTGCTGAGGGCGTCGATATATGCGAGTCAATGTTTGACGGTGATCCAGCGGATCCAAGCGCACAGCGTAAGCTTGACTACCGTAAGACCTTTGCGTTCGAAAACTTCGAGTTAGTGGCAAGTCCGTTTGAATACGAGTTTTCAAATATTGATAATCAGCCGGGAGCAAGGGGTCTGAAAGAAGGTCAAGATGATTATTTTGCCTTGTTCCAGTTTTCAGCCAAATGGGACCCTATCCCTACCATGCTTACTCAAAACCATAGTCAGATCATCAAGGGCTTTATGGGTCAGACCACGGGATTCAAAAAGGAACTGATCAAAGGTGATGTGCTGGTCATGGGCGAAACCCGATCTATCAGTGAAGCTAAATACATCCACGGTATATTCGGTAAAGGTTTTTGGACGTTCTACGGTGGTCATGATCCGGAGGATTATCAACATTTTGTCAGTGAGGAG
The DNA here is from genome assembly GCA_019192485.1 of Cyclobacteriaceae bacterium HetDA_MAG_MS6. GTDB lineage: Bacteria > Bacteroidota > Bacteroidia > Cytophagales > Cyclobacteriaceae > MS6. Next base: position 12,042 of record JAHCMJ010000082.1, read on the forward strand.
CCCACCGATCTAAACCTTCACCCTAACTCACCAGGGTATCGGCTGATCCTCAACAATATCCTGTTTCCAGCTGCCAAGAAGAAAAAGCAAAAAACCTAGGAGATTTCATCGCTTCAGAAACCTGACTGTAAAGGAGTCCGTGGCATTCGTAAACCGTAAGAGGTAAGATCCCTGTTGCATGGTAGGCAATTGATTGTTCAGCAACCTTTCTACCTCAAGTACAGACAAATCATCTTGACTCAGGATGATACTTCCAAGAAGGTCCATTAGGACTATGGTATATTGAGCATTGGTGAAACTACCCCTAAATCGAAAAAAAGAACTTACGGGATTCGGTGCCACTACTATTTTAACCTCAGCTGACTTATTCTTATCTACATAAATGACAGAGCTATATTCTGATGCCCCATCAAAGTCAACTTGAAGCAACCGATAATAGCTACTTTGATAAAAGTCTGTATCCACAAATTGGTAAGCTACAACTGCTTCCGTATTTCCATGCCCTTCAACAAACCCTATTGGCTGAAAATCGATCCCGTCCTTACTTTTTTCTATATGAAAGCCACTATTATTGATTTCGGTAGCTGTAGACCAATTTAGGCTCACAGTATTAGAGGGACTTTCAACTCCAGCGAAAGACAACAACTCAACAGGTAGTAATGGATCGCCACATGAACTATTAGAACTTCCGGAACTACAATCGGTAAATGACTCAGTCACTGTACCTCCTCCGGTAGTTGTAAATGTGCCTCCATAAGTGGCTTGTCCAGAACCCTCCAATGTACCTTGACCATTTACGTCTACATCACCGCTTACGGTCATAGAGCCATCCAAGGTAAGAGTCCCTGCGTTAGCCCCATTAGTACTTCCAAGCCTTACGTTACCATTCCCAACATTTAAGCTCCCTGATGTACCAACTGTGACCGTAGAACCCTGTACCACTACAAGATTATCATTACCTGTTCCATCTCCAATATCCAGTGTACCATTGATAGTGACCGAAGACCCTGACCTAACCCTCAAAGTTCGATTAGATGTAAGCGTAGCTCCTTCTTGGACAACAATATTTCCATAAGACCAAATAGCATCAGACGCTGTTAAATTCAGTGTCGCGCAGGAAAGCACTGTCAAGGTACCGTCGAAGTCAAAGGTATCTGCTGTCGTGAGGTCGCAAACCAGATTGTCATCTGCTGGGGAATCACAGGTACCATCAGATGGTATGGTCTTGGTAGATGTATTTTCCAGTACTGTTTCAGTCTGGCACTGAGAACTAGAAAGGAGTGGATTCAATAAAAATATTGCTTGCAACGATATTATTAAAAAGAAAGTCTTGTCTAGTACACACTTCATAGCTGATAGGATTAAGGTTCTCTAGATTTCTTCGAACCAATCTAAATCACCTTATACTTTCTAGTGAAATGTTTTTGATGGAGTGGAAAAATATGGAAGTCTGCCGGAATTCAGGTGGATATCTAACACAAAGAGATGGTCAGGGATACCCTTAGCAGCATTTATCCAAAGTTTGATCGTACGCTATTTATTCTTAAAGCCATTGCCATAAAGCTTCTTCCGAGTTTTCCAGGATCTGCGATTATCTCGCTTGCCAATTTTAAACTGATGCTTAAGTGCAGCTGACTTAGAGGCCCATTGGAGGTTTTCAGCGTTATTATTAAAGGAATCGCCGTCCATATGTACTATCTCCGTGAACTGGTCAGGATCGGGATTGATACACCATAGTTCTGCCACCAGCTTGTGTGGGTAAGCCGTCTTTCGCGCACCCTTTCGATCTCTGAGGTCCATCATGAAAAGTCCGTCCGGGTGCTTTCGCTGTTTGATAATTCTACCTTTGAAGGGGTGTACCCTTTTTCTAATGATGCCCTCACGGTTGACTTCGTAGTGTGGGAATGTAGGGATTTGTTTATAGTAAGATATATCTGTTTCTACTCGATGTGATCCTCCCACTTCGGTGACTACCTTTTCCTCTTCAGCAGGAAATACAAACTCCGGTTTAACCTTCAATTTTCTTCCCTTGGCCAAGTACGATCTTGCAGGACTCTCTTCCAAGCACATCAAATTGGCGATATAGTTATCGTACTTGTTGTAGTTTTTCCAAATCACATAGCATCCTTTGAAGTAGCCTTTGTGAAAATGCCTTGCGACCAGGTGTGACGCCTTCTGATGCCATACTAGTCTGATCCCTTCTTCATTTGCCGGGAATACAAACTTGAATACCACATTGTTACTCAGTATTTTGAACTGTTTAACTCGAAATGAACCGTCTTCCAACAGGTTGCGTACTCTTCCATAATTGCTGATCTGATACCGTGCCTTCGGGTAGTAAGGATGTGGGAATTTAATATCCTTCCATTTTTCCACAGCTCGCTTTGCCATAATCAAATAGTGATGTATTCTTTTATTCAGTGCATTCGATCGCCTCGCACCTTTAGTCTAGTCATAATTCCTGCTTCTATTTTGAGAAATTCCCCCCACCGTTCCCTGACATAGGTTTCAGGCATATATGTTTTAGCTAAATCAACGAAATTGGCATAGTGACCTGCTTCTGAAACCATTAGTTCGTAATAAAAGGTCTGCAATTCCTCATCTGCTATATTTTTCCACAATATTTTGAATCGTTCACAACTCCTTGCTTCAATCAGAGCATTCATCAACAGCTTTTCCACGAGCTGCTGATCACGGCTACCCCCTTTTTTCAATGTAGCACTCAAAGCAATGACGTATTCATCTTTTCGCTGCTTCCCAAGACCAAAACCCCGTTTCTTTAATTGTTCAATTACTCTTTCGAAATGTGCCCATTCTTCTGCGACCACAGGAGTTAGTACCTCTATAAGTTGTTCTTTTTCAGGATATTGTACAATGAGTGATATGCATGACGATGCAGCTTTCTGCTCACAGTACGCATGATCTACGAGGATATCTTCAATTCGCTTCTCTGCTATATTGACCCATCTCGGGTCTGTTGGTAGTTCAAGGCCTAGTGTAGTTTTAACCTCCATATCGATTAGTCAAAAAACAACCATCTAACGCCCAGGTCCAAAGATCGGGGCTGACCTGGATACAAGGGAGTCACAAAATACCCATCACCTCGTGGTTGATTGGCTTGCACCATTTTGACAAAAATAGATACCTTGTCAATGGTCATGTTAATGAAAGGGTCAACTGTAAAATAGCTATCGACCTCCAAGTCATTTTGCAAATAAAACTGCTGCGTCGCTGGATCGTACTGATTGGCGAAAAATCCTGATTGGGCATGAATGTTAAAGCCCACCTCTATAGGAACAGAATTTTCAAACCATTTGCCAAGCCAGAAGATCCTGGCATTGTAATAAAACTCCGGTATGCGTATAGCGTCTGCCGAACCTCCTGACACGTTGGTTAATAATACCCGGTTTTCAAATTTGAAGCCCTCGTTCAAAACCCTATTGGAAGGCTGCCAAAAATGGACGCTCCCTCCTATTCGAGATACCAGGGCAGCGCTACTGGCTTTGCGTGGTTGTTGATCTTCGCCAAAATAGAAGAATCCATCATATGTCGTAAACATAGCTTCAGGCATGAATCGGAAATTTTTGACCTTGATATCTAGACTACCTTCCAGTCTATTAACAAATGCTGGGTCAAATCGATTATGCCATTCGTGGTGATTGCCAAAATAATCTTGAACCAGGTAGGACGGTTTATATCTCATACTGGTATAGGAGGCTTTAAGAAATGGACTGGAAACTGAACCCTTGAGCATCAGCTCGCCAGTAGTCAGCAGTTCTACCTCTCCTGATACATTGAATTTATCCCTCCACCTAAACTGGGTAATGCCACCCAGGTAATTTTCAGTCACTCGCGCATCCGGAT
>JAHCMJ010000083.1 GCA_019192485.1 Cyclobacteriaceae bacterium HetDA_MAG_MS6
GGTTTGCTCCATATCAGCGATGATTTGACCAGAGTTTATCATTGTGTTATATTGAAATTCGGCATATTTCACATTGAAACCACCTGACACTCTCATCATCCGCGCAGTAAGGTTGTAAATAGTATTATTTCTCAAAACGATGGTATCACCATTTTGTCTAAAATCCACTACTCTTCCATTGTTAGGATTGAAAGCATTACCGGCATGGCTTACAATACAATTTTCCATATAGATCTTACCTCCCTCGGTATCAAACCTAACGACGGACTGCCCCGTACCATCAAACCAGCAGTTAGTTAAAGATATCCTGACGTCTGCTATGTTTACACGCATGATACGGTCCTGAAAACCTCCCAAGTCGTTGTAGCAAGTGACATACACCCCATCCAGATTGAAGTCTCCTTGAACTGTAAATGGTCGCAAAGATTGTCCTCCGGTGGCTGCTGTAGGCATAATAATAGGCATGGGGCCCGTCCCCACTTCTGCACGAATGCTGAGTGCGTATCCAGGGTTTCTGATCTCAGAGGTAGTTTTATACACTCCACCCCTTTTCAGTATGTAAATGGTATTTGGATCCACTCGCTCTCCTCCATCTACTGTATCACCAAGAATTATATCATTTAGGATCCCTACACGCTCCGGCTCTATAATAACTTCTCTCTGAGCTGCTAGGCCGGTCGCCACGAAAATCATCAATATTGATATGATAAACTTATTCATGTCTTTATCTTTTAGAATCTATACCTCACTCCTAAATCAACCGTGTAGCCAAAAATCTCCCGTCCAGTTTCCTGACCGTTATCTTGAAAGCTTTTGATCGGTGCGTTTGTGAAATTATTGAAATTGGCATACACCTGTAATTGCTCTCCTATCTTTTGACTAGCCGTAGCATCCCACCTGATCAATAGGTCATCAAAACCATCAAACTCTTCAGCAAGACTTAGCGCACTGAGACTATTGTCTTGAAAGATAGTAGACACTCTCCCCGAAAAGCCTCCTTTTTCGTAGCCAAAAGAAAGGTTGGCTGTGATATCAGGTTGGCCCGGAACTGGAATAAATCTAGGTGTGTTACTGAAATCCGGATCAAAGTTTGGAGGTCCTGAATCACCCTGCCTTTGAAATACTAATACGGATGTCTCTGAATCTATGAAGGTCACATTCGCTGACAGTATCACACCATCAAAAGGGGCTGGCAACGAAAGAAAGTTGATTTGAGCATCCAGCTCAATACCCATGACTGTAGACGTGTTTGTCAGGTTTGTAGGTTCAATGACCGTAGCTGAAGGGAACTCCACTCCAGCGGGAGGAGCAATTGATGTAGAGTTCACATCAATATTATCAAGCTCCTTATAGAAAGCTCCTATTGTAAAGAGCCCGAATTTATTATAGACTGACAAAAAGAGATCGTAGTTCCAGGCAGTTGTATGCCTCAAATTTGGATTTCCTCGATTTACAATATTGTCATTTGAGTTGAATTGAACCCAGGGCACCAAGTTCTGGAAGTTTGGTCTGGCCAGAGATTTAGTGACTGCAGCACGAATGTCCATCCAGTCCGTAAGCTTATATTTCAAGTTAAACTGCGGAAGTAGCTCCACATAATAAATTTTATTCTCTCTTTGAATCAAGTTTACATTTACCTCATCTCCTATACTGAGCTCATCATCAGAGCCACTGGCCGTCTCAAAACCCTTGTAAGTACCATCAGTCCTTTCTACTCTGACACCACCTAGCAGTGTGAGTTTGGAGAAATTAAACTCTCCCATAATGTATCCTGCAGAAACAATTTCCTGAGACTCGTAGTCTAGATTGTCGATAAGAATCCGACGAGTATAGTATTCATCCCCAAAAAGTTGATAAAATCGATCTATACTTTCCGCATTCATTTCCACTCCCAAATCCTCATCCCCTCCAAAGAACTCTTCATTAGAAACAGAATCTTGTAGAAAATTGGAGATCAGAATCTGTCCAAAAGGATCCAGCTCAAACTCATCTGGAAAATCGTCTACCAACTGACCTGGTCCGTAAAAACCATTTTCAGGACCATTGCCATTGTCTCGGAATTGTGTGACATCTCTTTGACGATCAAAGACCCGAACTTTACCTCCAAATTTGATATTGCCCGTAACCTGCGACCCTAAGTTGAGTGGCTTTGTGATATCCAACATTGCAGTGTAGATGTCTTCATCCACGGTGTCATCATTGAATCTACCGCCACCTTTTTGCAAGTAAGTTCTAGATAGATCATTATTGAGCAAAGGCAGGTAGTCATCAATCGTTTTCCCGTTTGGCAAGAATCCCTCTGGCAAAACATAAGCATTATCTTCTCTAAATCTAAAGTCATGGCTGAAAGGGGTCTTCTACCTACTAATAGAAGCTGATGTTCTCCAATTAATCTGAAAGTTGTCATTCAAAATATTGTGGCGACCACTTAATGAATTGGAGACTACCCGTGTACTGAGCTCTCTCCTTCTAAACTGGTAGGACTGACGTGTCAAATCCGTATCAATCGATCTTCTAAATCGATCTTCCTCACGCTGAGTTTCTCCCCATACAGAATACAACATCACGCTGGAAGTAGGACTAAAATCATAGTCTAAAGTCAAGCTACCTCCAAACCTTTTACGGATCTCAGTTAGATCTGTGTAAGTTCTTGACACCGGTACTATTTCAATACCGCTCCCGCCATCGACTATGCTGCCCTGGCCAAAAGAATTGTCTAATACATCAGAGCTTCTGTTAGCTCTTTGGAAATTGCCAGTAACCAAGATACCCAGCTTATTGTCTAAAAACCTGTTGCCAACGCTAGCATTTAGCCGCGGTTGACCAAACTCATCTTCATGACCATTATAGCCAAAAGAGGCTCTGACTTGGCTTCCACCAAAATCTTCAGCAGCCTTAGCAGGCGTGAAGTTGACTGTTCCTCCAATAGCATCAGCATCCATGTCAGGCCGCAGGGCCTTATAGACCTCGATACCAGCTAGGGCTTCAGGAGACAAAAAGCTAAGATCGACAGAGCGGTCCGAAGGGTCAGTAGAAGGCAATCTCTCTCCATTAACTGTGATAGAATTGAAACGTGGTGAAAGCCCTCTTACGACGACCTTTTGCCCTTCTCCACCGTCCCGCTGAATGGCTATACCCGGTAACCTTCCCACAGATTCCGCCGCATTTTGATCGGGCAACTCCTGAATTTTGTCCTTGGAAACAACATTGACAATCGTATTGGAATTGATCTGTTGGTTAATAGCAGCTGCTTGACCCAATAACTGGCCTGTGACGACTACTTCCTCCGTCAAAATAGAATTGATTTCTAACTGAACGTTTACTTCCAAACGCTCTCCGGCTTTGATCGCTACTTCCTTCGTAACAGTCTCAAACCCAATAAAGCTAAAAACCAAGGAGACATTTCCGGCAGGGATTTTACTAAAAGTGTACTTACCATCGAGATCCGAGGTGGTCCCAACGATAGTGCCCTCAATGTTCAAAGTGGCAAAAGACAGTGCTTCACCAGTCGACTTGTCAGTTATCTTACCGTAAACCGTTCCAGTTCCTTGAGCTGAAGCACTCAGCGTGAAAAGGACAAGTGAATAAAGCAAAAGACAATGACATGCTGTCCGCCTCCATGCTTTTAAGGAGTAAAGGTTCATCATAAATTTACTATTAAGTTGCTTTTCTGGCTCTAGATTAAGCCCTCGTTTTAGAGATGATACGCTAACACGCAGGATCAATCAAGATCTTGGTGTAGCAAAGAAAAAGGACAAGGCACTCTTAGCGAATGCCTTGTCTTGTATCATCAATTAAGAGGTTTACTGTCTTTCAGAACCATCTACGTTCAAGGTCCAGCCTAAGGTCCAATCTCCAGCTGCGTTTTCTACAGCTCCAACATATGAGGCATCATCGAAGAATGCTCCTAGATCTCCAGAGTTGTACGGAGAAGTTTGAGCGGCATCAGGCACGAAGTCATTTATTCCAATTCCTGCAATTAACGTGTTGTCGGCATCGATATTAATACCATCATTGCCAGCAAATCTAGTCGCCGCTTGTCTTAGAGCGGTAGTACCTTCAGTCTGGCCGTCAGGGATGATACCATCATCACCGAAACCTCCAATTTTGAAGATGTAGCTGTGAGCTATGGTATCGCCTTCTACATAAACCTGTGCTCTTATACCATCTTCAGGATACTCTGCAGCAATTATATTGTAAAACCCATATCCACCATGGCTACTCTCGAATCTAGCGAAATCAAAAGACGAAAGTGAACCTGGCTCATCAGGATCCTCAAAAGTATTTCCTGAGCCAACGCCAGTTACATTAGCAAACGTGACTGACGCTCCGTCTCTAACACGGATTGCCCTACTACCATGATTTCCCTGCGGGTTATTAAGAACCGCGAATTGAACATTACCTGAATACGATTCTGTATCGCTATCATCAAACCTCAAGGCAGAGCTCAATGCATTTGTCACAACAATATGTTTCAAGTTGACAGACCCACCATCGCACCGAATACCAATTTCCAATGGGTTATGTACTTGAACATAATCTACTGTAGAAGTGCCAACATTATCATCAAAGTAAAGTGAAGGTTTGGTCGCTGTTGGATCTCCTTGCTCGGTGCCTCCGTATTCGATCCGAACGTAATTCAGCACGTGGCCGCTTCCTCCTTTTATTTCTAGCCCAGCCCACATTCCTGCCTCAGGGTTGCTTGTGTCAGGTGTAAACACAACAGGGTCTGCAGCAGTACCATTGATGATAATCGTAGCTGTAGGTTGCACGGTGATGCCCGCTACTTTGACGTAGGTGTCTCCTCCTTGAATCTTATCGAAAACCTTGGCTCGAATAATGGTCCCTGCGGGGATAGTAAGCGTCGCATTCTCGACATCAATAGAATCCTCCAATGTATAGCTATTGTCAGGATCCAAAGTCATATCCGAAGTTATATCCGTCGATAGTACAATCTGCTGACCGACCACGGTTATGGTTAGAGTCTTTGTTGTGAGCTGACCTCTTCCGTCGGTAGCCTCAAAATCGACAGTTACATCTCCAACAGCATCAGTTGCAGCTGAAGAATACTGATATACTGCTAGAAACTCGTCGTCACTAGTGCCTTCAGTAAAAGAAACAGCATCATTGTTAGCTGTTAGTGAAGTCAGTCCTCCTTCGGCTGTTACCGTTAAGTTTACCGTTACTGAACTGCCTCGCTCTAAGGTGATGTTATCGTTGACATCCAGGGAAATTCTTGCTTTAGGGGGAAGAGGACCCTCATCATCGTCTCCACAGGATACGAATATTGCCATGGAGGCCATAGCAATCAATAGGCTAAAGATTTGTAATTTATTTTTCATAATGTAATCGGTTTAGTGATCATTTATTTGTTCTGTTGTTATATCGTGGCTTTAGTTGCTTTTTTTGGAAAAATCATGAATACAAAGACCATCCATGCCTTCAGTCCTGCCTCAATTAGTTGTCTTAGAAAGTTTTCTAACATTACCTTATCTCACTCGGTAGTAAAACGTATGTAAGTGATGAATCCATTACTATATCGCATTTTCCAATATTCACTATGTCAGCAACATTGCACTAATGTTTTTTCGTATTCTTTAAATTAAGGACTATATACAATATTTAGCATTCTTTGTCTTATTCTGTTTGAGCGTATCATCTATTAATCTTGCTTCGAAAATTGACAAGAAAAGCTGATTCCGCATCGAAACGCTCTGCTAAGGAGATGATCTCTTCCATCTTCTTCAATTCTTCCTTCTGCTCCAGAATCTCCTGCAGTGCTTGAGTTTCGTCTGGTGTCAAGTCCTCGCCAGCCAAATATTTTGCAATCAATTCCCATTTCATGAATGGATCGGGTTAAATGTTTTTTAAAGGACGAGCGATCCATTACCTATCCCTTACTTTGCAAATAATCCGACAAGAACCTGAATCCAAATGCAGTGGCAATATCTCTAACTGAAATCACGTAAGATCCGTTAGCGCTTCTGGTTCTGGTCTCCAGAAAGGCCCCACCGAGATTAGCATCTGGGTGTTCCTCTGGAAAACGATTCTTTAAGACCCAATTAAGGGATTTTTCAATGTTAATGTCAAACTCATTTGTTTGAGCCAGCATTTTTAGTTTTAGCCATAGAATTCCTGAGAATGAAACTGCCGAGCCACAAAGTGATCCTTCCCGAAAATTTCCATCCAGGTAGTTGTAGTAGTAAATGGTCCCATCTTTTCGCTGTAGATCAGCCATTGCGCTAGCCGTCTTCATTGCGGCATCTAGGTACCGCCTATCTTGGGTCAAGGTGTACGCCTCTACTAGTGACTCAGCGTTCCAGATATTGAATCTCGGGTGTATTTTTCCACCTCGGTTTTCCAAATCATTTGGCTCAAAATCCATCCAAAACCCATTGTCGTACTGCCTTTTCAATAGGCTCTCACACAAGTTGATGAAAATGTCTTTGTATCTGGCCTCACCTGTATATCGATAGAGGTCTTTGAAGAAGTATCCTTCATTGTTGGGTCGCGCTACCTGGGTGATAGATGGGTTTAGCTCGTCAGGGTGATGAGGACTTTTATTTTTCCAAATTTCTCCTGTTACCGGGTCAGCAATGTTATAGAAAAGTCCTTCTTCGGGGATATACATATGATCTATCATCCAGTCCCCAGCTTCTTTGGATACTTGGGCGTACCTATCATCGCCTGTAAGGCGATAAAGCTCAAAAATGCCGTTGGTCCCGTCCGTTATTGTCGTGAAATTGATGAGGTCTCCCAAACGTGAACCATGAGAAGCCTTAAGCATTCCGTTTAATGGCCCTGAATCATATTGCAATGAAATCCACCAGTCACCACCCTTTTTTGCTGCCGAAAGATACTTTTTGTCCTCTGTCAACTGATAGGCCCTGACCAGCCCGAATATAACCTGCGCAGTATGCCAAGCTGGTTCGTATTCATTCCATTTCCCAGTAATCCAATCATAATCTCCTCTTGCCTTACCCGATTCATCTAGTAAAATGGTACTGGCATAGTTGGCTCCTGATCTAATAGCAGATAGGATTTCTTGTTCTTTTGCGGATTGAGCATCGGAACAAGACGGGAAAAGGCTTAAGCTCAGTAATAGTACAAATGACCTAAAAAACATACTCTCGTAGAGTCTTCAAGGCTCGCCCCATTTGCGTCTCCACAGTTTTGATAGATATGCCAAGTTCAGCAGCGATCTCCTTATACTTCAGGCCCTCTTCTCTACTCATTTTGAAGATACGCTGACATTGTGGGGGTAGCTGACCTATTCCCTCCTGAATCTTATCATATAGCTCGTTGAAAGTAGCTATATCATGCGGGTCCTGGTCATTACTTAGTGAAAAGCCCACTTCGTCAATATCTTCGTTAAATTGTTCTTTTTTGTATTTTCTAAGGTAGTCAAGGGACTGATTGCGTACCGAAACAAACAGATAAGACTTCGGCGAACCGGTCAAGTTGATTTCACTTCTTCGCGTCCAAAGCTTATTAAACACATCGTTGACGATCTCCTCCGCAGCTTCACGAGTCCTTACAACTCGCATCGACAGGTGGCACAATTGATTGTACAAGCGCTTATATAATGTCTCCAAAGCACTCTCGTTTCCGTCCAATACCTCCCGCACCAATTCATTGACCAGAGACCTGTCGTCCTTGTAACTCACTGCCATTTCCGAGGTAGAATTTGAAGAGGCCATGACTGTCGACATTTGCATTCGTTTTTAAATTTTTAAGGTTATCTGATGGGTGTCTCTCTTTCTTGATGAATTGTCATCTTAATTCGATTTTAATTAAAAAATTTCAAAAAACAATGATATGCAAACGATTTTATTGGAAATATTCAATGCATACGTTCCCGGTATCGTTCCCGATTTTATAGCTGTATTTATTCGTGGAGATTCTGGAGAGAACATGAATAATCCCTAACTTTAGAAAATGTTAAAGAAATCCTCCATCACAATAAAGGATATTGCACAACGACTTGGCATATCTACATCTACCGTTTCGCGCGCGTTGACAGGTAGTACTGATATCAGTGAAAAAACCAGGGAAGCGGTTATGGAATTGGCCAAAGAATTAGACTATCAACCCAACACCATTGCCCAAAGTCTTAAGAAGCAAAAAACAAATATCATTGGCATCATTATACCTGAAACGGTAAATAGATTTTTTTCAAAGGCTATTGGTGGTATCCAGGAGGTAGCAAGCAAAAGAGGATACAATGTAATGGCCTGCCAATCCAATGAATCCGTGGACATGGAGAAGAACAACCTATCTACCTTGATCAATACCAGAGTAGATGGCATCATCGTCTCCGTATCCCGCGAGACAAAGGAGTACGAACACTTCAAGAAACTCCAACGGCGAGGCATTCCTCTAGTACTATTTGACCGAATTGTAGACGACCTGGATACTTCCAAAATATTTGTAGATAACTACCAGGCAGCCTACGACGCCACAAAACATCTTATCGATGTAGGCTGCAAAAGGATAGCCAGGATCACCGGACCAAAAAGCTTGCATAACTACCACTGGCGACTCAATGGCTACATGGATGCTTTAAAGGACAATAGCCTCTCAGTGGATGAGGATCTTATCATTTTTCCTCATCATGAAAACATGAGTATTAAAGACTACATTGGCCAGTTGATGGGCTTAACGAATCGCCCTGATGGAATCTTTACCATTAATGATCAGGATGCCGTTGAGATCATGTATGTATTGACTCATATGGGATATGACATCCCCGGTGACGTGGCCATAGTGGGATTCAACAATGATTTCTATTCACAATTTTCCAACCCACCTCTCACCAGCGTAGAAATCCCTGCAATCGATATGGGTAGATCCGCAGCTGAATTGCTTCTGGACCAGATGGAAGGGATTGACGTGCCTACGGAGAAAAGAGTCCTTTCAACAAATTTGATTATTAGAGAATCTACCCGTCGAGACTGAGTCAGGTTGAAGTCGATCTCGAACGTCTTTTACTTAAGTTAAACCTTAAGTTAGAAGATGTTGAAGAAATTAATTGCAGTGGTATTGTTAGCCATGTTTCAAGATGGCATATCACAACCACTCTTGCATAATGCCTATAATCGGGCCTCCGTAAGTCTAAATGGAAACTGGAAATATGTCATAGACCCTTATGAAACCGGCTATAGAAATCACCGTAACTGGCAACCTTTTGACCAAACTCCATCGACGCGCAATTCTGCAAAACCATATTATAAGGACAAGAAAATTGTAAATCGATGGGATAGAGTTGAGTACGACTTTGATCTTGCTGATGAAATTAGAGTACCAAGTGACTGGAATAGTCAGGATGATAAGCTGCTCTACTATGAAGGGTCAATCTGGTATAGAACTAAGTTTGATTATGACCTAGCGGACGGTAAGAGATTGTTTCTTTACTTCGGTGCAGCTAACTACCAGACTGATGTTTATCTGAATGGCGAAAAGGTTGGACTTCACAGAGGCGGTTTTGATCCATTCAACTTTGATATCTCTGACAAGTTAAGGTCAACTGACAACTCCTTAATGGTGCGAGTGGATAACAGAAGGCAAAAAGATCGAGTCCCCACACGTAGTACTGATTGGTGGAATTATGGCGGAATCACTCGCCAAGTCAAGTTAATCGAACTTCCGGAAACCTACATTCAGGACTATTATCTGCAATTAGATAAAAATAATCCCAGCATCATCCAAGGCCGCATTCAGCTGGCAGGTAATGAAAAGAGTCAGCCTGTGACGATTCGTATCCCCGAGGTTGGGATCAGTAAAACAGTGGAAACTAATGAAAATGGATATGCTGATTTTACTATCTCGGCGAAGAAGATTAAGAAATGGTATCCAAAACGACCAAAACTATACGATGTGATTCTCCAGTGCGGAACTGATGAAACAATAGATCGGATTGGTTTTAGAACTATCACCACACAAGGAGCTGACATCCTAATCAATGGCCAGTCTATTTTTCTTCGGGGAATTTCATTGCATGAGGAAAACCCTATTAAACGAGGTCGAGCCAACTCTGAAGAAGAAGCACGCATGCTATTTGGCTGGGCCAAGGAACTCAACTGCAATTTTTTACGCTTAGCACACTACCCTCACAATGAAAACATGCCTCGCGTAGCGGATGAGCTCGGCCTTCTCCTGTGGGAAGAAATCCCTGTGTATTGGGGAATTGACTATGAAGATCCGGTGGCTTTTGCCCAAGCAGAATCACAGCTCACCAATTTGGTGCACCGAGATAAAAATAGAGCCAGTGTGATCGTTTGGTCAGTAGCCAACGAGACGCCGGTGGTAGACTCCAGGCTTGGGTTTCTCCAAAATCTTAAAAAAATAGCAACTGACATTGATGATAGTAGATTTATATCTGCTGCTTTGGAGCGCAATGAGAAAGAGGCCACTGATATCATCAGAGTGCCAGACCCGTTCGCTGCTGATGTGGATATGCTAAGTGTCAATGAGTACATTGGTTGGTACTCGGGACTTCCCGAGCGTTGTGGCGAAGTATCCTGGAACTTACCTGCTGACAAACCATTCTTTATCAGCGAATTTGGTGGAGGTGCCCTCTACAATTATCATGGTGACAGCCTCACCCGATGGACTGAGGAATACCAGGAGTATCTTTATATAGAGCAAATCAAGATGTTGAAAAAAATCCCAACGCTAAGAGGGATGACACCTTGGATATTGGTAGACTTCAAATCCCCAAGAAGGAATATCCCGATTATTCAGGATGGCTGGAATCGCAAAGGTCTCATTTCAGATGGGGGATTTAAGAAAAAGGCCTTCCATGTGCTGAAAGCCTACTATGACGAAATGGAAAAAAAATATGACTACAGCATTAAGGACTGAGCTCAGCTCAAATCTTCATTCATACTTAATATACCAAAGGGTCACGCACTTGTGTGGCCCTTTTTCTCTTTAAAAAAAACGATTCTATGAGATATGTAGGAGTACTGATCTACTTTATTTTTCCTTTGCTGGCCCTCGCACAGCCCTTTTACAATGTGCAGGATTATGGCGCTATAGGTGATGGCAAGGCAATCGATACCGAGTATATCCAAAAGACGATAGACGCGTGCGCCGACAATGGTGGAGGAACGGTATTATTCGTCCCGGGGACTTATCTCAGCGGCACGGTAAACTTGAAAAAAAATGTATCGATACATCTCGCTGCCGGATCCGTATTGATGGGGTCCCCTAACATAGAAGACTACAGTGGAAAGAAGAAAGCACTTATCAACGCTCTTGAGGTCTCAGGCCTTGAAATTGTAGGAAAGGGAACCATTAATGGAAATGGCTATGCTTTCTGGAATGAGGACTGGACCTACAAAGAAAGGCCATCACCTTTGATTCTTTTTACGAAATCAAAAAATGTCACTTTCCGGGATATCAAGATTATTGATTCCCCAAGCCATACGATTCGAATGCAACAGTGTTCAGATTTTAAATTTGACGGACTTACTATCATCAACCCGCTCAAAAGTGCTAACACCGACGGAATTGACATAGTAGATAGCAGGAATGTAACCATCTCAAACTGTTTTATGAGTTCTGGCGATGATCTGATTTGCCTCAAATCCCAAAAGGATACTGTAGAAAATGTTGTGGTGACAAATTGTATCTTGGAAAGTGATGATGCCGCCATCAAGTTCGGAACAGGCTCTGCCGTGGCTACCAGGTACAATACCTTCGACAACATTGTCATCAGGAATACCAGATACGGCATCTCACTATTTATGCTCATGGGCGGTATTTTCGAACACAATAGGTTTAGCAATATCATCATCGAAACAGGTGGTCGACACCAACATCAATATCCTATTTTCATAGACATCGACAGGCGCCTCCCAGAATATGACCTAGGACAGGTTCGTCACAATACCTTTGCAAACATCGACATCGTGACATCAGGAAAACTGTTGATCTCCGGAAATCCTGACAAAAGCATTGAAGATATCACCCTTCGCGATGTTCACCTCATCATCAAAGACGAAGCAGACTTTAGTAAAGCCAAAAAGCCTCGAGGAAATAAGTTTTTCCCCAAGCTTGAAGGCAGTCCCGACCTCTCACGAAAACCAGCTCATATTGTTATTGGGCATGTTGACGAAATCACTCTGGATAATGTCACTATCGATGCCGGTATCTCCGATCGGAAATCCTACTACAAGTCAAACGTAAAAGAGCAATAGGTACTTTATATTAGAGGTACTTTTTGACTGAATACCCGAACATGAGACCTATATCCCTGGCTGCTTGTATTACAGTACTGGTAATCATCCAGGCCTGTAATCAACAGGCAACAGAGGAAAAATCCGTGGCACCAAACATTGTTTTTATCCTTGTCGATGACCTTGGTCAAAGACAAGTGGGCTGTTATGGTAGTGAGTTTTATCGTACACCGAACATCGACGAACTGGCAAAAGGTGGGATGCGGTTTACCAGAGCATATGCCAGTTCTCCCGTCTGCTCTCCAACGAGAGCCTCTATCATGACAGGAAAATATCCTACTTCAGTTGGTATTACCGATTACATTGGAGGAAAAGACCCGCGAGGAAGTAAACTTCGATCGCCTTCCTGGCAAAAGTATCTTCCGTTATCAGAGTTTACTTTAGGTGAGATGCTGCAATCTAAAGGATACCGGACGGCATTTTTTGGGAAATGGCATCTTAGTAAAAGTAAAATACCTCCTGAAAGCTTGGAGCACAACCCAAACAAACAAGGCTTTCAGCAAACCTTCATTACCTACAAGCCCTCTAAAGACCTGGCTCGCAGCTGGCAAGCAGTAGAAGATGATCCCCACAACCTAGACACTTTAACTCAATTAGCTACTGATTTCATTAAGAAAAATCAGGATATGCCCTTTTTTCTTTTTTTAGCCCATAATGCTGTTCACGACCCGCTTATGGCTTTAGATTCGGTAGTTGACAACTACCGCTCACACCCTGACGCTGAAAAGAAACAAAACAACGCAGTGCTGGGAGCGATGATTGAGGCACTCGATGTAAGCATAGGTCGTATTTTAAAGACGCTTGAAAATCTTGAGCTATCCAAAAACACGCTGGTTATATTCTGCTCAGATAACGGAGGTGAGGAAAGGTATGCCAGTCAAAAGCCATTTAGAAAAGGCAAAGGATGGTTACACGAAGGAGGTATCAGGATTCCTCTGATCATCAGATGGCCCGGTCACATCAAAAGTGGCATAGTGAATAATACGTTGGTAAGCACCATGGACTTTTTTCCAACACTCCATTCTATCACGGGGCAAGGCGACGATGCCCCGGTTGTGGATGGAATTGACATCTCGCCGCTCCTACTAGAGGGCAAAGGGCTGTCTAGAAATACAATCTACTGGCACCACCCGCACTACCATACTCGTACAGGCATGAAGCCAGCAGGGGCAATTATCTCTGGCAGATACAAATTGATAGAATGGTATGAAGAACCTTTGCTTTCAAGAAAGCCACGTTTGGAACTCTATGATATCTATGTCGATCAGGGAGAAACACAAAATTTGGCAAAAGCGCTACCAAGGGAAGTAAAAAGACTCCAAGGTTACCTCGACACGTGGAGAAATATTTCCGGTGCTCAAATGCCAACCCGCAGGTAGGCTTGACCCAACGTCCCGTCTAAAGGCCACGTTAGACTGCTCAGGCTTGATGATCCGGCATGCTTTTTGTCTTAACCATGTTATTCGATCATAGTAAATGTCAAAAAGACTATTATTGTAGGAAGAAGGATATCCATTCGCTACCTGAATTCCTCTTTTTGCGTTTAATTTTAAGGTCCCTAACTTAAATGACATTGATACATGGATGCGACGAGGAGAAGGTTTTTAGCTAAAAGTATATTGACTACATCAGGCTTGGCTATTTTACCACAGGTGAATATTGCAGCGTCAAAACCCAAACCCCTAGGTATAGGAATTATTGGGACGGGTGATCGAGGAACGGGATTGGCCACACTCATTCAAAATATCCAAGGAATAAAGCTTAAGGCTTGTTGTGATATTTTTCCGTTTCGTCTTGATCAAGCTATGAAATTGGGCGATCGCAATACCAAAAGGTATACCGACTACAAGGCTTTGCTCGATGACAAAAATGTAGAAGCGGTAATTATTGCTACTCCCTTTGGTATGCATGCCGATATGGCTATTGATGCTTTGGAGGCAGGCAAGCACGTCTACTGCGAGAAAACATTGAGCTTTGGAATTGACGCCACCAGACAGCTTGTGCGGAAAGCAAAAGCATCAAAACAGATCTTTCAGACCGGACACCAATACCATAGCTCCAGGTTATACAGGCACATAGTAGATCTTGTCAAAAATGATGAGATTGGACAAGTGTCACTGATTGAGAGTCAGTGGAACAGAAATGGTGATTGGCGCCGACCCGTTCCGGAACCTCAGTTGGAGAAAATGATCAACTGGCGCATGTATAGGGAGTTCTCAGGAGGACTCTCCGCAGAGCTTTGTTCTCATCAAATTGATTTTAGCAATTGGATCGTCGGCGCTCCACCTGTCAAAGTAATGGGTTCCGGAGGCATTGACTTCTGGAAAGATGGTCGGGAAACTTACGATAATGTTCATATCATCACTGAGTACTCCAATGGCACCAGAGCTACCTATACGTCTTTGACTACTAACTCAAAAGATAACTATCAGATCAAAGTTCTGGGCAAAAAAGGCAGTATCTTGATCAACCAAAAAAATGCATGGATTTATAGAGAACCCGGATTCACTGAGGATTACGAAACCGGTGTAGTAGACGGGGTCAGTGGCGCCACTAAAACATGGCATGAGAGTCGAGGCAAAGCCATTGAAATATCCCATCAAAATCCTAGCATCCAGGCACTAGTGGATTTCCGAGATAATATCGTCCAATATAAAGAACCTCTTTCTAATATAGACACAGGAGCACAGGTCGCTGTGATTGTGCAGATGGCACTCAATGCGATGGATAATGATCGTGTGGAACATTGGAAAGAGGAATACAACTTTGTTTAAACAAATCAATAGAAATGACTTCTAAGCATTTATTCTCTACCTGTCTTATCATATGGGCCTTGTCTTCTTATGGTCAGAATGACTGGCAGACTCTATTCAACGGCAAAAACCTCAAGAACTGGACAAAGCTTAACGGCACAGCAGACTATGAGATTGTCGATGGTTCAATTGTTGGTACCTCAAAACTTAATACTCCTAATACCTTTCTGGCTACTGAAAAAACCTATGGGGATTTCATTTTGGAACTAGATGTCAAAGTGGATAACAAGCTCAACTCAGGCGTGCAGATTCGAAGCCTTAGCAAAAAAGACTATAGGGATGGAAGAGTACACGGTTATCAGGTAGAGATCGATCCTAGTCCTAGAGCATACTCTGGTGGCATATATGATGAAGCTAGGAGAGGATGGTTATATCCATTAGGAGTCAACCCTAAAGGACGAAAAGCATTTAGGACTGGAGAATGGAACACCTACCATATTGAGGCCATAGGAAATGAAATAAGGACCTGGATCAATGGTGTCATGTGCGCAAACGTAGTAGATGACCTAACTGCCGAAGGTTTTATTGCCTTACAAGTACATAGTATCAGCAAAGAATCCCAAGCCGGCACAAAAGTCATGTGGAAAAATATCCGTATTATGACTGAAAATCTGGAAAACGCCAGGTGGTCACCAGACCCGGAGGTAAAAGAAATCAGTTACCTACACAATCAACTTACAGTTAATGAAGTCAGAAGCGGGTATCGACTACTCTGGGATGGTAAATCCTCTGCAGGCTGGCGGGGCGCCAAACTGGATTGCTTCCCCCAATCTGGTTGGGAAATGGAAAA